>NZ_JBSQYM010000003.1:0-51997 GCF_055140805.1 Orenia sp. | reverse complement strand
AAAAACCTTAAAAGATAACTTTCAGCAACGAATCTACCGAATTTACGCGAATAAAACTAAAAGATTAATTAATCTTTTAATCTTTAATTCGTGTTAATTTGCTGCTAATCTTTAGCTTTTGATCTTTAGTCTTTTATTACACTTTAGACTTGGATATCTATATATAGTTTTGAATTTTTTACTATTCACCATTAATTATTAACTATTCATTGTATTTAAAAAGGGAGGATTTGTTATGTCGAAGAAAGGAACAATATTAAGTGGGATGCGTCCTACTGGAAAATTACATCTAGGACATTTAATTGGGGTACTTGATAACTGGAAACAGCTCCAAGATGAATATAACTGTATCTTTGAGGTTGCCGATTGGCATGCCTTGACTACTAAATATGAAGATACTACTCAATTGCAAGATAACATCAGAGGGCAAGTAATCGATTGGATTGCTGCAGGAATTGATCCTGAAAGAAGTATTATTTTTGTTCAATCCCATGTACCAGAGATTGCTGAGCTGAATTTATTACTATCAATGATTGTATCGGTTTCACGCTTAGAGAGAAATCCAACTTATAAAGAGCAGGTCCAAGAGCTGGGCGTAAAGGACTCTATTCCCTTTGGATTGTTAGAGTATCCAGTCTTACAGGCTGCTGATATTTTGGTCTTTAAAGGGACTACAGTTCCAGTTGGTGAAGATCAATTACCACATATTGAAATTACTAGAGAGCTTGCTCGAAGATTTAACCACTTATATGGTGAGACCTTCCCAGAGCCAGAGGCTAAGCTAGGTGAGGTTACTAAGTTATTAGGTTTAGATGGTCGTAAGATGAGTAAAAGCTATGGTAACTCTATCTATTTGGCTGATAGCCCTGAAGAGATTGCAAGAAAGGTTAAGAGTATGGTGACAGATCCACAAAGAATCAGATTAAAAGACCCTGGTAATCCTGAGGTCTGTTCAGTCTATTCTTACCATAAATTATTTACTCCAGATAGAGTTGAAGAGGTGGGAGAGGGCTGTCGTAATGCTACTTTAGGCTGTATGGACTGTAAGAAGATATTAGCAGATTCAATTGTCGATTACTTAGCTGAAATCCATGAAAAGAGAAGAGAGCTAGAGGCTAATCCAGAAATTGTTGATGAGATTTTAGCTGAAGGTGCTAAGAAAGCTAGAGCTATAGCTAAAGAGACATTAACTCAAGTCAGAACTGCCATGAATCTAAGATAAGATTAGAGGTGAGCGTATGGGCTATGAAGTGAAGATTGATGCTTTTCAAGGTCCTATTGATCTATTGATGCATTTATTGAAGAAGAATAAAGTAGAGATTTATGATATTCCTATTGCTAAGATTACTCGCCAGTATTTAGATTATATTGCTAATATGCAGAGGTTAGATTTAGATGTAGCTAGCGAGTTTCTAATTATGGCAGCACAGCTAATGGAGATCAAAGCCCAGACCTTATTGCCTAAAGAGAGAAATGGCGATGATGAGGAAGAAATAGACCCTCGTCAAGAGTTGGTGGAGAAGCTATTAGAGTATAAGAAGTATAAACAATTGGCTTTAGAGCTACAGGATTTTGAGCAGAAACAGAGGAAGTCATATACTCGTAATGTAGCTCCTTTGTTAAGTGAGTTGGAGTTTGAAAAGTCTAATCCTCTAGAAGGGGTTACGATAGATCAATTTATTTCTGCTTTTCATAAAGCTTTGAAGAAAAAGAAGAGAAAAAAGAGTGATAATCAAGAAGATAAGGTAGATGCTTTAGACCATTTACAAGCAGAAGAGATTACTATTAAAGAGCAACAGGGCTATATTATGCAGAAATTGGTTGCAATTGATAGTGGGATTAGCTTTATGGACCTGTTCTCTCAATTCAGCTCTAGGTTAGAGGTAGTTGTTACTTTTATGGCATTATTAGAGTTAATTAAAATCAATGAAGTCAAGATTAAACAGGATAACAACTTTGATGAGATTATGATTTACCGTTTAGGGAGTGGTGGTCGGTGCTAAGTAAAGTTGAAGTAAAGGCTGCGATAGAAGCATTATTGTTTATGGCAACAGACCCTTTGCCAATCAAGGTATTCAAAGAGGTCTTAGAGATTGGAGTTAAGGATATCAAAGATGCTTTAGAGTTACTTGAAGCAGAGTATACTAGAGGAGATAAGGGGATTGAGTTGGTACAGGTCAGTAATGGCTATCAATTACAGACTAAAGCGGAATTTCTTCCTTTTATCAAAGAACTACATAAACCGGAGATGAATAATACTTTAAGCCAAGCTGCTTTAGAGACCTTAGCGATTATTGCTTATAAACAGCCTGCTACTAGAGCAGAGGTTGAGGATATTAGAGGGGTCAATGTCGAGAAGGCTTTAAAGACGTTACAGAAGCGGGGTTTAATAGAAGAGCAAGGGAGAAAGGATACTATCGGAAATCCAATTCTCTATGGTACTACAGTCGAGTTTTTGCAGTATATGGGGATGAATGGTTTAGATGAGCTACCACCAGCTCAGGAGTTTACAGAGTTACATGATGAAGAGCTAGAGAAAGCAATTGATAATAAGTTTTAGCTACGGGTTTTAACCCGTAGTGTAACATGTCATCATCACCACAGGTTGAAACCTGTGGCTAGTAAATTTATCATTATAAAAAGTGTCGTTTTTTCTCTATTAAGGTTTACTCTGTATGAGTATCAATATTTTATATAGTTTAATCTAAATTAAAGCACTTGAGCTAGCTCAAGTGCTTTTGTCATTTAAAGATACAATTATAAATTTTTACTAGTCTGTATTTTATATTATCCTAAAAGGAATAATGAAATTGTATCTTTACTTTTTAGATCTTAGATTTAGCTTTAGAAAGCTTAGCAAATTAATAAATTTAGTATACAATTTAGAAGCTATGGATAAGATAACTATTATAGGTTGAAAGGGGGGTCACATGATAATATTAATTTTAATCCTTTTAATCTTAATTATTTTACGTTTTGGCAAGATAAGGTTTATGATTGATATTAATGTCCAGCAAGAAGGTGATGATTTGGTAGCTAAACTCAATTTTACCTTCTTTAAATATAGATTCAAATTACCTTATGTAGAGATTGAGGAACGGTTTTCCTTTTCAGATTTTGAGTTTATAGGTAGAGTAAATGAAAGGTTTAAAAGGGAAGTAAAGATAGATGAGAAGTTAGAAGAAGGAGAGAGAAATAAAGGGGATATAGCACATATTATTAACTTCTTTAATCAAGTTAAAAAGGTCTTTACACATATAGAAGATGTTGTGGTAATAATTGATAAATGCGATGATTTTTGGTGGGTTACCAATTTTGGATTGGTAAATCAGGCTTACACAGGAATCTTAACAGGAATGATTTGGGCAGTTAAAGGTTCTGTTGTTTCTATTTTACAAAATTTTATAAGATTTGAAGCTACCCCTGTTATCAAAGTAGACCCTTCCTTTAATTATCCCCAGGATTTTGGGATGGAGTTTGAGGGTATATTTACTTTTAAGATAGGTGATATTATACATATGGGATTGAAGATATTAATTTCTCAGCTTAAAAGGAGGTTAAAGAAAAATGGCCGACCACCCAATTGAAAATATAATGTCTACAGCAATGGAGAATATAAAAACTATGGTTGATGTAAATACTATTGTGGGGGATCCAGTAGAGACTCAGGACGGCAGTGTAATCATCCCTGTTTCAAAGGTTAATTTTGGTTTTGCAGCAGGTGGTGCTGAATATCTATTAAGAGAGAATAGTGGTGAAGAGGATGATAAGGAAAAAGGCTCATCTAATAAAGGTACAAATTTTGGTGGAGGTAGTGGAGCTGGAGTAATGCTACAACCGATTGCTTTTTTGGTAGTCAGTGAAGGGCAGGTTAGGTTATTACCAGTAAATAATAATGCAGTTGTTGAGCGCTTAGTAAACTTGGCTCCAGAATTATTAGATCATCTCAAAGGTCTTACTAAGCAAAATAACAAGAACAAAAAAGAAGATAATACAGATGTAGAGGTTAGTTTATAACAGACTAAAGTGAAGGGGAGACCTTCACTTTTCCTTTGAATTTTTGGAGGTGTAACCATGGTCAAAAAATATTTAATAATATTAACAATGATATTTACTTTAATATTAGCAATCAATACAACTGCTTTAGCATATCCTCAAGTTTCGGCACAATCTGCTATTTTAATTGATGTAGAAACAGGTCAGATACTTTATCAGAAGAATGTTCATCAGCGTCGTGCCCCTGCCAGTACCACTAAGATTATGACTGGAATTTTAGCAATAGAGAATGGAAACCTTTCTGATAAAGTCACTGCTAGTAAACGAGCAGCTTATGAAGGTGGCTCATCTATCTATTTAGTTCCTAATGAAACTTTAACTTTAGAAGAGATGGTCTATGGACTTTTGTTAAAATCAGGCAATGATGCTGCTGTAGCAATTGCTGAACACATTGGTGGTTCTGTAGAAAATTTTGCTAAAATGATGAACCTTAAAGCAAGAGAAATAGGAGCATTACATACAACCTTTAAAAATCCCAATGGTCTACCCCAAGAAGGTCATTTAACAACAGCTTATGATTTGGCACAAATAGCTCGTTATGCTCTACAGAATCCACTTTTTGCAAAGATAGTTTCAACACATAAGAAGAGAATCGAGTGGCCAGGCCATAGTTGGGATAGAATTTTAACCAATACTAATAAACTATTAACCCGTTCTGATATAGTTGACGGTGTTAAAACTGGTTATACTAGAGCAGCTGGAAGGTGTTTAGTCTCTTCTGCTACCAAAGATGGTCAGCAGTTGGTCAGTGTAGTCTTAAAGAGTGGAGCTATGTGGAATGAATCTTTAGCATTATTAAATTATGGGTTCAACCATTATCAAAAGGTAGAAGTAATTGCTAAGGGGGAAGAGGTTCACCAAATATCTATTCATGAGCAAGAGGTCAAGCTAAAAGCTGCTAAAGAATTTAATTACGTTCTCCCTAAAGGTAGTAGTACTAAGATAAAAAAAGTAATTGAAATCAAGAAGAATATAACTTTACCGATCAAGAAGGGGGAGAAGCTTGGAAGTCTTGCTTTATATGATCAAGATGACAAGTTATTGGATAGAATAGAGTTGATTTCTGATCGTTATGTTGAAGATACTGCAGTAAATAATTTTTGGAAAAAGTTATCAGCTAAAATCCAAATCTATTTTTAACAAGGAGATTTACTATTATACTAGAATAAGAATAATTGTAGTAATAAATAAATAAATTGAGGTGTTAGTTGATGGAAAGATTACAGAAAGTAATGGCTAGAGCAGGAGTAGCATCAAGAAGACAGAGTGAAAAATTGATAGAGCAAGGGAAAGTTAAGGTTAATGGCAAGGTAGTAAAGGAATTAGGATTTAAGGTTAATCCACAGAAAGATGATATAGAGGTCAATGATAAGAAGATTAGAAAAGAGAAGTTGGTCTATATTTTGTTAAATAAACCTAGAGAATGTGTTACAACAGTAAGTGATCCTAAGGGAAGAAAGACAGTAATAGATCTAGTTAAGGTAAAAGAGAGAATATATCCAGTAGGTAGATTAGATTATGATACCGAAGGATTATTATTATTAACCAATGATGGAGAGGTTGCTTATGCTTTAACCCATCCTAGCCATCAAATCAGTAAGGAATATTTGGCTACCGTTGATGGTGTGCCTAATGATGCTAAATTAAAGGCCCTAGAGCGTGGAGTGCAATTGGGTGATGGGTGGACTGCACCTGCTAAGGCAGAAAGGGTTGTAGAGTTTAATAACAAATCTATAGTATCTTTAGAGATTCACGAGGGTAGAAAGCATCAGGTTAAAAGGATGCTCAAGTCAGTAGGTCATCCAGTATTAGAGCTAAAAAGGATTAAAATGGGACCTTTATCCTTAGATGAAGATTTAAAGTTAGGTACATATAGATTTTTAGATAAGGATGAGATTGATGAACTTAAAGAGATTGCTAGGCAGGTAAAGGAAAATGAGCAAGAGTAATTATATTATTCCAGTTTTTGTTCCTCACTTAGGTTGTCCTCATGATTGTGTATTCTGCAATCAACGGGAGATTACTGGGATTAAAAGAGAGTTAACTGGTGATGAAGTTATAGATAAAATTAATGATTACTTAAGCACAATTCCTAAATCAGCCAAAAGGATTGAGGTTGCTTTTTATGGGGGAAGTTTTACAGGGATTGATCCTAGATATCAGTTGGAGCTACTCTCTGCTGCTAAAATGTTTTTAGATAAAGGCTTTATTACTGGTATTAGATTATCTACTAGACCTGATTATATAGATAAAGAGATTTTAGAGAGGTTAAAGGAGTATGGTGTAGGTATTATTGAGTTAGGGGTTCAATCTCTAGATGATGATGTATTATTTGCTTCAACTAGGGGGCATAGTAAAGCAGATGTTAAAAGAGCAGTCTCTTTAATCAAGAGCTATGGTTTTAAATTAGGATTACAGGTCATGCCTGGGTTACCTAATAGTACAGAAGCTACGGAGTTGGCTACAGTAGCAGAGATTATTGAGTTTAATCCTGATTTTGTACGGATATATCCTACCTTGGTTATCAGGAATACTGAGTTAGCCAACCTATATAGATTGGGTAAGTATCAACCATTATCTTTAGAAGAAGCAGTTGATATCAGTGCTAAATTATTAGAGATGTTTAAAAAAGCGGGGATTAATGTAATTAGAATAGGCTTACAGCCTTCTGAAGGTGTCAATTCTAAAGAGGTTCTGGCAGGACCCTTCCACCCTTCATTCAGACAGCTAGTAGAGTCTAAGCTGTTGTTGAATAAGATTGAAGATGAGATTAGTCAAAGAGCTATTAAGAAGTTAAAATTGATAATCAATCCTAAAGATATGTCTAACCTAAGAGGACAGAAAAACAGTAATTTAGCCTACCTCTATAACAGATATCAAATTGAAGAGGTAATTATTAGCGATGATGATACTTTAGCAAGGGGAGATATTAAAATAAAATTTATTTTCTAAATTAGTAATAATATAACAACTAACTTACTATATATGAATATAAGGAATAATTAATAGGCTAAATTAAGGGAGGAAATAATATGGAAATGTTGAAAGTATCATCATCTTCAAAGCCTAAGTCTGTAGCTGGAGCGTTAGCTGCTGTAATACGTGAAGAAGGTAGAGCAGAGTTACAGGGTGTTGGAGCTGGAGCTATAAATCAAGCTGTAAAAGCAATTGCTATTGTAAGAGGGTTTATAGCACCAAATGGTATAGATTTAGTTGCAATTCCTGCTTTTTCTGAAATTGAGATTGATGGTCAAGAAAGAACGGCTATTAAGTTTATTGTTGAGCCAAGATAATTAAAACAAATATTTAATAAAGACTATAACCTCTATTGTTTTTACTAAGGAGGTTATAGTTTTGTTTATTTTTTGATATATTTATGTTAAAATAAAATTTGAGTCTTTATAAAATACAGAATTAATTTAAGCTTAAGTCTAAGCAAAAGATTAAAATAATTTTTCATGTTTGCTCAGGATTAACCTTAATCTTAGACTAAAATTATTATGATGTTTTTATTATACAAATATATTTGATTTATTGGATGAATTCATGATTTTTATGCAAGAAAGGGGGAAATGTATGTTTCTAAAGAGTATAACAATCAAAGGATTTAAGTCCTTTGCTGATAGAGTAAAAGTAGACTTTGAACCTGCTATTACCGGGATTATAGGTCCTAATGGTAGTGGAAAGAGTAATATTTCTGATGCTATCCGCTGGGTATTAGGTGAGCAGAGTGCCAAAACCCTAAGAGGGGGTAAGATGGAGGATGTTATCTTTGCAGGTAGTGGTAAAAGAAGGGCTTTAGGCTTAGCAGAGGTTACTTTAACCCTTGATAATCGAGATGGTGCTTTGCCAATTGACTATAAAGAGGTGACTATTGGTAGGAGAGTAACTCGCAGTGGAGAGAGTGATTACTTAATTAATAACAATAGCTGTCGTTTAAAGGATATTAAAGAGCTATTTATGGATACAGGGATAGGTAAGGATGCTTATTCGATAATTGGGCAAGGGAAGGTTGAAGCTATATTAAGTGAAAACTCTGTAGATAGAAGGGAGCTTTTTGAAGAGGCTGCTGGAATCAGCAAACATAAAAACCGTAAAGAAGAGGCTGAAAAGAAGTTAGATAGTACAGAGCAGAAGCTACAGCGAATAAAGGATATTATCCATGAAATAGAGAGGCAAGTAGAGCCTTTAGAGAAAGAGTCTAAGAAGGCGAAAAAATATCAAGAGTATAGAAGTGAACTAAAAGAGTTAGAAGTTAACTTATTAGCTAATATTTATTTGGAATTAGAGGAGAAGCTTGACCAAGATATTACTAGTAAGCAGAGATTATCCTATCAATTAACAGAGGCTAAATCAGCTGTTAGTGAATATGATTTAAGGATAGATAAAGAGAAGAAACGCCTAGAAGAGCTAACTCTAGATTCTGACCAGCAAAAAGAGAATATCTTTGAGGCTAAAAGTAGTGTGGAGCGGATTGATAACAAGTTAGCTTTAGCCAAACAGCAACAAGATAATATTATAGAGCAGAAGAATAGATTAGAAAATGAGATTAACCGTTTGGAAGATAGAATTAATTTAAATAAAGAAGAGATTGCTAAAAAAGATAGTAAAGAGGCAGAGTTAGTAGAGAAGGTTAAAGCAAAGTCTCTATTGCTTGAGAAAAAGAATGGAGAGCTAGCTACTTTATCTAAATCATTAGAAGAGAAATCTGAGATTAAGAAGGGGTTTCAAGATAATCAACTAAATCAAATCACCAAAATTAATAGGCAGCAACATCAATTAGAAACAGCAAGTAGAGATATTAAACGTTATCAAGAGGATATAACTGCCTTGCTGGAGCAAAAAGAATCTATAATTATAGAAGTTGATAAAGCATTAGAAAAGATGGAAAATAAAGAAGGTAAGCTTGAAGAGATTAAAGAAAAGGTTAACGGTTATCGTAAGGAACATAACAGAGAGAAATCCAATTATAGTCAGCTTCAAAATAACCTAAACTCTCTAAGAGATCAATATGAAGAGATAAAAGATAGTTTGAATTCTAAGAAATCAAGACTAAAGGTGCTTGAGGGAATGGAAGAGAATTATGAAGGGTATTATAGAGGTGTTAAAAATCTATTCAAGCATATTGAAGAGACCGCTCAAATAGAAGGAGTTTGTGGGGTAATAGCAGAATTAATTAATACACCCCAAGAGTATGAAACTGCTATTGAAGTTTCCTTAGGTAGTACTTTACAGAATGTAGTTGTAGAAGATGATCAAGTTGCTAAAACAGCAATTGCCTACCTAAAATCAAGTAAAGGTGGACGAGCTACCTTTCTTCCTCTCAATTTAATATCTTCTCGTTCTTTAAATCAACGAGAACTCTCTGCTTTAGAGATAGAGGGTGCTATCGGTATTGCCAAAGATTTGATTAGTTATGATTCTAAATACAGAAGTGTTATTGAGAATCTCCTTGGTAGGGTAGTAATTGCTAAAGATATTGATGCTGCTGTTGAAGTATCTAAGGCTGCTAACAAAAGGATCAAGGTAGTAACTTTAGATGGTGATGTTGTTAACCCAGGAGGAGCTATGACTGGAGGGAGCCGAAATCAGAACAATAATCTATTAGGTAGATCAAGAGAGATTGAAAGCTTATCTGATGAGGTTGAAGAATTGAACCTTCGATTAAATGAAAGAGAAGCATTAGGTTTAAAGGTCAAAGATAGATTAGTTGAATCTGAAAAAAAATTGACTAAGTTAGAAGATAGAATCCATCAATTGGAGTTAGAAGAGGCGAATTACTTAAAGGATTATCAGCAGGCTAATAGAGAGGTTGAACGTTTAAAAGGTGAGCTAGCTGATAAAGATTATAATATAAAAAGAATTGAGCAAGAAGTTGCTAACTTAGAGTCTGAAAGTAAAGAGTTATCCCAAGCATTAAGCAGGTTGAATAATGATGATTCTAGTATTAAGGAGAAGGTCATAAAGTTAGAAGAAGAGATAAAGAAGCTTGAGAAGAATAAGGCTTTATATACAGATGAAATTACAGAGTTAAAGGTAGCTATAGCTGCTTTAAAGCAAGAAAAGGGTAGCTTATCTGAAGAACTAGAGTCTAAAGAGAAGGCAATAGCTTATGCTAAAGAGGAGATTAATAATAAAAAAGAAGAGATTAAGCGTTTAGAAGGTAAAGACAAACAACTTAGCTTTAGAAAGCAAGAGCTAGATAAAGAGAAGGAAGAGATGAGTAAAGCGGTTGTCCGTTTAAAAAAACTTCTTGATGAGTTTAGAATAGAGATTTCAGAGATTAAAGCTAAGATTCAAGACTATCAGCAGGAGTCTAAAGATATTAGAGCCAAATATGAGAATTTACAAAAAGACTATAATAAGGTTGAGATTGATGTAGCACAGCTACAGGTTAAATTAGAGAATATTCAAAGCAAGCTACAAGAAGAGTATGAGCTGAGTGTTGAAGAGGCAAGTGTTGATATTAAAAAGATTGCTGACCAGAACCAAGTTGAAAAAGAGATTAAGAATCTCAAGAGATCAATGAAGAGGTTAGAACCTGTTAATTTAGGGGCAATTGAAGAGTATGAAACTCTAAGTAAACGATTTAATTTCTTACAGGAACAGCATCAGGATTTAGTTGAATCCAAAGAGTCCTTAGAAGAGGTAATTAGCGAGATAGAGGATGAGATGAAAGAGAAGTTCTTAGACAATTTCCATAAAGTAAAAGTAGAGTTTGAAAAGATATTTACAGACTTGTTTGAAGGTGGTCAGGCTCAACTATCATTAGAAGATGAAGATGATTTGTTAGAGACAGGAATTGAGATTAATGCTCAGCCACCAGGTAAGAAGCTACAGAAGTTGTCATTGATGTCTGGTGGCGAGAAGGCTCTGACAGCAACAGCATTAATCTTCTCACTGCTAAAGGTTAATCCAAGTCCATTTTATGTCTTAGATGAGCTTGATGCCCCTTTAGATGACGCAAATGTAAATAGGTTTGCTAATTATTTAAATCAATTATCAGAGATTGCCCAGTTTATTGTAATTACTCATAGAAAAGGGACTATGGCAGCAGCCAATGCCTTATATGGAGTTACTATGCAGGAGTCTGGAGTATCACAATTATTATCATTGAAGGTAGATGAGATTGGAGATTATGAAGAGTAATGAGTGACAAGTGATGAAACTAGGCAGAATTTTAATTCGGACTATGGGGATATTGCGACACTTCCTTAGAGTTGACGGTTGACAGTGGACAGTTTACAGTAAAAAGACAAAACCTTATACTTTAAAGGGATTTAGTGCTTTTGAACTTAACTGTCAACCGCCAACTGTTAACTGTACACTGAAGTAAAAGTGTCGCACTATCCTTCTATTATCTCAGTTTTTACTTCAATATAAAATCTTAGTATATTGTCTTAGATAAACAGGAAAAATATAGTCTCAAAGGAGGGCGTATAATGAAAGTTAAAGGAATAGCAAGTTTTATAATAGATAGATTGGTTGATAGAAGTAACCACTTAAGTCAAGGGCGTTCTGCAGGAGCGATAGGTTTTATTAATCAAGAAGGATATATTGACTCAATAACTGAAATAGTTAATGGTGGGATATCTGGCTTACCTTATCGACAGATGTTATCTAAGGTCGCCAAGACTGATGGAGAATCTTTACTAGAAATTATCAATCAGCTACCTGAAAATGCAGTGATTATTACTACAAATCCTGGAAAGACTGGTATTATCGTAGGTACAGGTGGTCTTGATATCTTCAATATACCATTAATTAGTATTGGAGTTAAGATGGGTAAAGCAGCTGGAGTAGGATTAATTTATCCTAAAAAGGAGTACTTTGATTTGTCTACTGAATCTGAAGATATTCAGTTACATAGATTGACAGCTAAGACTATGGAGGAAGAGAGAGAGATTTTACGAGAATCCTTCAATTTACAGCTCAACTATTTGGATATCTGTAAAGAATTAAAGCAAGTAGATATTCCAGAAGGAGAGCTGAACTTAGCCCAAATTCCAGAGAAAGAGTGGCAGATACCAGCAATTGAAGTAAATTCTATTGATGAAGAGTTTGCTAAGCGCTTGGTTGCTAAATCCACTGAAGTAGAACAAGGAAGAGAAGTTGCAGCAATTGGAGAGATAATCGATGGTCATATCATCCAAAAAGGAGAGATAGTTGTTGGAGGGATGGGTTATGTTCCTTCTAGGATGTTGGCTTCTAGCTATACTGATATTTCAGGTATCTCTTTAAAAGAGGCTTATACAGATATTATTCCTCACAATATTGCAATTGTACATACCCATCCTGGTGGAACAGGAGTAATGCATATGGGTGATGCTATGGCTGGACCAGGAAGCTGGGGCAGGCCAGTAATAGCTATCGGCCATGATAAGGAAGGTACTATCAAAGGTGCTACTGTAATTGAGCTAAGAGAAGAGGTAGCTGAGTTGGCTGATGAATATGAAGAGGTAGGTCAAAAATATTATCTTGCTGAGACTCCAGAACAAGAAGCAGAGATTAGAAAAAGACGTTTTGGAATTGCACAAGAGTATACAGATTTATGTAAGTCATTGGAATTGAAGTAAGGGGGAGAGATTATGTTAAAGAAGATTTTTGGATTTGCTAAGAAAAAGAAGAAGAAAGAAGAAGAGATGCAAAAGGGTGAAGAAGTTACTAAAGTTGAAGAGATTCAACAACCTCAAACAGAGGAAGAGATTAAAGAAGATGTGAGTGAAAAGAAAGAAGTAGTAGCTGAACAAGAAGAGGTAATTGAAGAAGATATAGTTCAAAAAGAGGAAGTAGAGGTTGAAGAGTCGCAACCAGAAGAGACTAAGCTCAGTTTCTTTGGTAGATTAAAGAAAGGTTTAAGTAAGACTAGAAATGGTTTTGTGGCACAAGTAGAGAATCTTTTTAGTAAATTTACTAGTATTGATGAAGAGTTATTTGAAGAGTTAGAGGAGATTTTAATTCAAGCAGATGTTGGTGTACATACTACAATGAATTTGGTAGATGATTTAAGAGAAAAGGCTAAAAAAGATAATATCAAAGAGCCTAAAGATCTAACTGAGTTATTTAAGAATCAATTAATTGAGATCTTAAGTAAAGGTGACGAAAAAGAAGATAGTGACGAAGCCACAATTTTGATGGTGGTAGGAGTAAATGGTGCTGGAAAGACTACAACTATTGGTAAGATAGCTCAAAGAACTAAAGAAGCAGGGATGAAGGTTTTATTAGGAGCTGGAGATACCTTTAGGGCTGCTGCTATTGATCAGTTAAAGGTTTGGAGTTCTAGAGTAGGGGTAGATATTATTGCCCACCAAGAAGGAGCAGATTCAGCAGCTGTAGCCTATGATGCTGTACAAGCAGCTAAGTCTAGAGGAGTAGATTTATTAATTGTTGATACTGCAGGTCGGCTACATACCCAATCAAATTTGATGCAAGAGCTAGAGAAGGTTAAGAGAGTAATTACTCGTGAAGCTGGAGAGATGAAAGTAGAGGTATTATTGGTATTAGATGCTACTACTGGACAAAATGCTGTCAATCAAGCCAAATTGTTTAATGATGCAGTAGCTATAGATGGTATTGCTCTAACTAAGCTAGATGGAACAGCTAAAGGTGGAGTGGTAATTGCAATTAAAGAGGAACTAGGAATTCCTATCAAGCTAATTGGTGTAGGGGAGTCTGCAGAAGATTTGCAAGACTTTGAGGCAGAATCATTTATTGAAGCATTATTTGGAGAATAAAGCAGTAACGAGTGAAGAGTGACAGGTGACAAGTTAAGTTCTTTACTAGTTATTAGTCACTTGTTACTAGTTACTAAAGGTCCTAATATCTATATATAAAGTCATAGTTAAACTTCATTCCAAAATTGGATAACTACAATAAGTGTCAAATTTATTTCTTGACAATAGATTAATCATATGGTATATTATCATCTGTAAAGGGAAATTCCTTAACAGTAAATGAAGGTGATTTTGTTGTTAAATATAGATAAGGTTGTTAGAGTTGCCAGATTATTCAGTTTTTATGCACCACTTTTAACAGAACGGCAACAAGAGTTTATTCGATTATATTATCATCATGACTTGTCTTTAGGTGAGATTGCTAAGCAACAAGGGATTAGTCGCCAAGCAGTTTATGATAATTTAAAACGTTCAGAAGAGTCCCTAGAGGATTATGAAGAAAAATTGCAATTACTTAAGTATTATGATGGTATACGAGATGAGCTTGATAAGCTAAATAACATAGTAGATAAGATAGAACCCAGATTGGATGAAGATAATGTAAGGAATTTAAAAGATGTTTTGGCTAGATTGCAAGCCTACCAAGAGGGGGAATTGATGTGATCTTTGAAGGATTAGCAGATAAGCTACAAGGAGCTTTTGATAAATTAAAGGGAAAAGGCAAGCTATCAGAAAAGGATGTTAAGACAGCTTTAAGAGAAGTAAAGTTGGCTTTGTTAGAGGCTGATGTAAACTTTAAAGTTGTTAAGAAGTTTGTTAAAAAGATTGAAGCAAGGGCTGTAGGGCATGAAGTATTAACTAGTTTGACACCAGCTCAGCAGGTAATTAAGATAGTAAATGAAGAGCTAACAGAGTTGATGGGAGGAACTCAAAGTAAGATAACCTTTGCTTCTAATCCTCCAACAATTATTATGATGGCTGGTTTACAAGGTGCTGGTAAGACGACCACTGTTGGTAAATTGGCTAAATTACTAAAATCTCAAGGTAAGAATCCTCTGCTAGTAGCTGCTGATATCTATCGACCAGCTGCAATTAAGCAGTTACAGGTATTAGGTCAGCAGGTAGAGCAGCCAGTATTCACTATGGGGGATAAGCAAGACCCTGTTGATATAGCCAAGGCTGCAATTAGCCATGCAGAGTCTAATGGTAATGATGTAGTAATTATAGATACTGCGGGTCGCTTACATATAGATGAAGCCTTAATGGATGAGCTAAAGAATGTTAAGAAGGCTGTAAAGCCCCATGAGATATTATTGGTGGTAGATTCTATGACTGGGCAGGATGCCGTTAATGTTGCCAAAAACTTTGATCAGGCTTTGGGTGTTGATGGTGTTGTGTTAACTAAGTTAGATGGCGACGCTCGTGGTGGTGCTGCTTTATCTATCAGCTCAGTAACAGGAAAACCGATTAAATTTGGAGGTTTTGGAGAAAAGTTAGAAGATTTAAGAGAGTTTCATCCAGACCGGATGGCATCTAGAATTTTAGGAATGGGTGATGTACTAACTCTAATTGAGAAAGCTGAAGCTCAATTTGATGAGAAAAAAGCTAGGGAATTAGAAGAGAAGCTAAGAAAGCAAGAGTTTAGCTTTGAGGATTTCTTAGACCAGATGAAGCAGGTCAGAAATATGGGACCTCTTGAAGAAATAATGGGAATGATTCCTGGTGTCGGCAAACAGTTGAAAGGAATTAAGGTTGATGAAAAAGAGTTAGATAAGATTGAAGCAATTATTAATTCTATGACAGTAGAAGAACGTCGTAATCCTGAGTTGATTAAGGGTAGTCGTCGCCGTAGAATTGCAAAGGGAAGTGGAACAACAGTTCAAGATGTAAATCGTTTATTAAAGCAATTCCAGCAGACTAGAAAGATGATGAAACAGATGGGTGAGATGAGTAAAGGATTAGGTTCAGGTAAGATGAAAGGTAAGTTTAAATTACCTTTTATGTAAAACAATGTCAGAAATCAGTGTGAGTGTGAATTGATTAAATTCAGATTTATTTTACTCACACTCAAGACTCACACTAATTACTACTTTAAAGGAGGTGAAGTATAATGGCAGTTAAGATTAGATTAAAAAGAATGGGTTCTAAAAGAAATCCTTTTTATAGATTAGTTGTTGCTGATTCTCGTAAGCCTAGAGACGGACGATTCATCGAAGAGCTTGGATACTACAACCCTACAACTGATCCAGAAACAGTTAAAGTTAATGAAGAGGCTGCACTAAATTGGTTAAGCAATGGGGCACAACCTTCTAATACTGTAAGAAATATTTTAAGTCGTCAAGGGATTATGAAAAAGTTTGACGAGATGAAGAGAAAATAATTTTTGCTTAAAGTTTAGCTTTGGAGGTGCTCTTTTTGAAAGAGGTATTGCGAACAATCGTTAAATATATTGTGGACAATCCTGAAGAGATTCTAATAAATCAAAAAGAAGAAGGTCAATCTACGATTTTAGAATTAAAGGTTGCTGCTGATGATATGGGTAAAGTTATTGGTAAAGGTGGAAGAGTTGCCAAAGCTATTAGAACTGTCATTGGTGCAGCAGCAACTAAAACAGACAAACATGTTTTAGTTAAGATTATAGATTGATTTTATAAAATCTACTTATTTGATAAAAGGCTAGAGTAAATCTCTAGCCTTTTGCTAATTTCTGATAAATACTTTAATTTATATCTACTAATAGGATATAATAAATGGGGGTGCTCTTATGACTGAGAAATTAATCACTATAGGAGAGATTATTCGTTATCAGGGAAATAAAGGAGAGGTTAGAGTTAAGCCTTTAACTGATTTTATTGAAAGGTTTGAAATGTTAGATAGAGTCTATTTAGTTAAAAATAGAATCAAAAAAGAGGTCTATCTAGAGGATGTCTGGTATCATAAGCAGTTTGTTATCTTAAAGTTTGAAGGCTTTGATGGAATTGCAGAAGCTATTGACCATAAAGGCTATTTAATCCAGATAGCTGAAGAAGATAAGGTGGAGTTAGCAGAAGATAATTATTATGTAGATGAGATAATTGGGGTGGAGGTCTATACTGAAAGTGGAGAGTATTTAGGAAGTGTACAAGAGGTCTTGGAGACTGGCGCCAATGATGTTTATATAATAAGTAATGATGGTGAAGAGCTATTATTACCTGCGATCAAAGATGTTATCTTAAATGTTGATTTAAGTACACAGAAGATGGTAGTTAAACTATTACCAGGATTGAGGTAAGGTGATATAATGAAGTTTGAGATTTTGACATTATTTCCTGAAATGTTCGAAGGGGTTTTGGGGAATAGTATTTTAAATAAAGCACAACAGAGAGATTTAATTGATATAGAGACTATCAATATTCGTGATTATGCTACTGATAAACATAAGCAGGCTGATGATTACCCTTATGGTGGTGGAGCAGGAATGGTGATGAAGCCAGAGCCTATCTTTAGAGCAGTTGATGATTTGGAGATAGATGAAGGTATTCCAGTTATCTTATTAACACCGCAAGGTAAGACCTTTAATCAACAGATGGCAAAGGATTTTGCTAAGAGGGAGAGATTGGTCTTGTTATGTGGTCATTATGAAGGTATTGACCAAAGAGTTAGAGATGAGTTAGTTACCCATGAGGTCTCAATTGGTGATTTTGTTTTGACAGGTGGAGAGTTGCCTGCTATGGTTTTAGTCGATGCTATCTCAAGAATGCTACCAGGGGTGTTAGGAAGTGATGAGTCCTATATAGAAGATTCTTTTTACCATGGGATATTAGATTATCCCCAATACACCCGGCCACAGGAGTTTAGGGATTTAGAGGTTCCTAGTATCTTATTAAGTGGAGACCATGGAAAGATTGCCCGTTGGAGAAGAAAAGAAGCATTAAAGAAGACATTATTAAGAAGAGCAGATTTGTTAGAAGAGATTGAACTATCTGCAGAAGATAAAGAGCTATTAGCAGAAATTAAAGAAGAATTGCAGAAGGAGGGCTAAGATGGCAGAACCTAGATTTTATCTAGCATTATTACATAATCCTGTTTATAATAAGCGGATGGAAGTTATTACTACAACTGTGACCAACTTTGATTTACATGACATTGCCCGTTCTAGTAAAACCTATGATGTAAATAAATATTATATTGTTAACCATCTAGAATCACAGCAGAAGCTAGTAGGGAGAATGAAGGAGTATTGGTCAGGTGATTTTGGGGCAGAATATAATCCAGATAGAAAAGAGGCTTTTAGTATCCTCGATATTAAGGCAGAATTAGCCGAGGTTGTAGCTGATATCAAGAGCATAGAAAAAGAAGCCCCAGTCTTGATAACCACTGATGCTAGAACTTATCCTAATACGATAACATATAAAGCTTTAAGAGAGAAGATACATAGTGGTGATAGACCTTATTTAGTTCTATTAGGTACAGGATGGGGCTTGACTAAAGAGGTTATGAACTCAACAGAGTATATCTTAGAGCCAATCTATGGCAGAGGAGACTATAACCATCTATCAGTTAGAAGTGCTGCAGCTATTATTTTGGACAGGCTATTAGGTGAAAGCTGGTTTGGTTAAGCCTAAGCTTGAGTATAAGTATAGATTTAAGAACTACTTAAGCTTAGACTTAATCTTAAATTTAAGTTTATGACAATTTAATAAATTCTCTTGTAATCTATAAATTCTTATGTTATAATATCCTAGTGTGAAGACAGACGGTCCTCTGGCCCCAAGGGTTTAAGAACGTTTTGAGAGAGGAGGCAAGACCAATGAACATAATTGATGCTATCGAAAGCCAACAATTAAAAAATGATATTCCTGAATTTAACTCTGGTGATACTGTTAAAGTACACGTAAAAGTTAAAGAGGGTGGGAAAGAGAGAATCCAAATTTTCCAAGGAATCGTTATCAAAAAGCAAGGTGGAGGAGTCAGAGAGACTTTCACTGTAAGAAAGATTTCTTTTGGAGTTGGAGTTGAACGTGTTTTCCCAATTCATTCCCCAAAAATTGCTAAAATTGAAGTAGCAAGACGTGGAGATGTAAATAGAGCTAAATTATATTACCTAAGAGAACGTAGAGGTAAGGCTGCTCAAGTAAAAGAAAAGAGATTCTAATTAACTTAGATTACAAGAGGGACTGGCTATTTAAGCCTGTCCTTTTTTTCTATTCTACATAATTAAGGATAAGCATGAGTTTAAGTCCAATTTATGCTCAGGTTTATCCTTAAAACTTAATTATAATAAGGGAGTGGAGTTGAATTGTTTAAGGAATATTTAAAATCGATAGTAATTGCTCTTTTAATCTCTTTTTTTATCATTACTTTTGTGGTACAGGCCTTCTATATCCCATCAGGTTCTATGATTCCGACCTTAAAGCCTGGTGATAGAATCTTTGCCAATAAGTTTATCTATAGGTTTCGTGAACCTAAAAGGCAAGAGATAATTGTATTTAGATGGCCAGTTGATCCCAAGCGTAGGTTTATCAAAAGGCTAATTGGTTTACCAGGTGATAAAGTGAAGATAGTTGAAGGGCAGGTATATATTAATGATAAGCCTTTAGAAGAGAATTATACATTAGAAAGAAGCTATACCGATTTTCCTGAGGTTAAAGTACCTAAAGGGCATTATTTTATGTTAGGTGATAATCGTAATAATAGTGAAGATAGTAGGTTTTGGGGCTTTGTACCTCGTAAGAATATAGTAGGAAAAGCATTTGTTATTTTCTGGCCTTTAAATAGGATGGGTCTAATTAGGGAGGGAAATTAATGACAATACAATGGTATCCAGGTCATATGGTAAGAGCCAAAAGGCAGGTTGAGGATAGATTAAAATTAATAGATGTAGTGATTGAACTATTAGATGCAAGAATTCCCTTTAGTAGTAGAAATCCTGATATCGATGATACGTTAAAAGGGCAAAAGAGGATAATAGTCCTTAATAAGATCGATCTGGCTGACCCAGCAAGAACCAAGGAGTGGAAGAGATACTTCTCCAAGATTGCTCCTACAGTAGCAGTCAACTCTTTGACAGGACAAGGGATAAATCAGATTTTGAAGTTGGCTAGGGATTTAATGGATGAAGAGTTTGTAGCTTTAAAAGCGAAAGGTAGAAATGAACGGAATATCAGAATGATGATTGTAGGAATCCCTAATGTAGGAAAATCCCAATTAATTAATCAACTAAGTAATAAAAGTAGTGCTAAAACTGGTAATAGACCTGGGGTTACTAGAGGTCAGCAGTGGGTTAAGCTTAAAAAAGGTTTTGAGTTATTAGATACACCTGGTATCTTATGGCCTAAATTTGAAGATCAGCAGGTTGGTTTTAGATTGGCTCTTGCTGGAGCGATTAAAGAGACCATCTTTGATAGTGAACTACTTGCTTATAAATTAGTGGAACTATTAAGTGAAGTTGCCCCAGAGAAGTTAGAGGAGAGATTTAAATTAGATTATTTAAATCCTGACAACTATGAATTGGTAGCCGATATTGGTAGAAAGCGTGGTTGCTTACAATCTGGTGGTCGAATTGATCGGGACCGAACTTCAGATATAATTATCAAAGAGTTTAGAGATGGCAAGTTTGGCAATTTAACTTTAGAGTTACCGCCACAGGAATTAGATTAGTGACGAAGTAACAAGTTACGGGTGACGAGTAAAAACTTTTATTGTAGCTTATTAGTAGTTACTTGTCACTAGTTACTCATTACTGAACTGAATTATATAAGGGGGATAAATTATGGATTTATCTAATTTAAGTATCAAAGAGATTAAAGTTAAGTTAGATGAGATGGAAGAGGTTACTGATGAATTAGTTGAAAGTCTAGCTTTAGATTCAAGAAAGGGTGTACAGCGCTTAGCCCAACAACTGATACGTCAGCAGAGAAAAGAAGAGGAGCTAAAAGCAAAGTATAAGAAGATGAGTATCCATGAGAAGAGAGTAAAAGAGAAGGGGTATAGGGTAATTGGAGGTATTGATGAGGCAGGCAGGGGACCTTTAGCTGGACCTGTGGTAGCAGCTGTAGTTATTCTACCAGAGGATGAACAGATTTTAGGCTTAGATGACTCTAAAAAGTTATCTGAGAAGAAAAGAGAAGAGCTCTTTAGAATAATTCAGGAGAAGGCAATAGATATAGGGGTAGGAATTGTTGATAATAAGAGGATTGATGAGATTAATATTCTACAGGCTACATATCAGGCAATGAGGGAAGCTATAAATAGTTTAGAGCATAGACCAGATTACTTATTAGTTGATGCTGAAACGATTCCAGATATCACTATTGCTCAAGCAGGAATCATTGAAGGAGATGCCCATAGTGTCTCTATTGCAGCAGCTTCAATTGTAGCTAAAGTCACTAGAGATAGAATGTTAGTTGAATATGATAGTAAGTATCCACAGTATAAATTTGCTTCAAATAAAGGCTATGGTACAGGAGAGCATATCCAAGCTTTAAAGAGATATGGGATAACCCCTTTACACCGTACTTCCTTTGGGATAGTCAGAGAATCCATGAATGGGTGATAAGATGCTTAAAGCTGGAGATATCATAGAAGGTACGGTATTGGAGGTTAAAACAGAGAGTGTGGTTATTAAATTTGGTAGAAGGGCAATTGAAGCAAGTTGTAAGGCAGAGCTAGCAGAAGGGGAGAAGATTAAAGTCAAGATCAAGGGCTGGTATAATGGTAAGCTGCTGCTTAAAGTCTTAAATAAAGATGATGGACTTGGCTCAAACTCTATAGATATAAGAGTTTAGGTTCTGATTTTTTAAAGAGAGACTAGTTGATTTAAATAGTCATACAAGTTATCTCTATTGTTTTTATCTTCAAATAAGAATAATTCTGTCTTTCCATAGGCTTCATTACCTAGTACTATACTGATTGTAAGGTCTAATCCCCATAATTCTTGATCAAATTCTTCTGCTAGCTCTTCAGCCTCAACCTTTTCAATTTTGACTGTAGAGTCTTTTTTTGTCATCATTACTAGCATTTCTGTAAAATTTAATAATAAATTACTATATTCTAAATTTTTTTCAATATACTCTTGGATAGCTTTATCATCTTCCATATTGTCACCTTCTTATCTGGTTTATTAACTATAAAATTAACTTATTTACCATAATTATAACATAAGTTATATTCATAAATGAAGTATTATTTGAAAATGATTATAATAATATATAGAAAATAAAAGCCCCATCAAGTTAACTTGATGGGGCTATCTATATTAAAAGGTAACCTCGAAGATTACCTTTAATCTTATTATATGCAAAAGTAGAAAAATAAGTACTCTTTCATTTAAAAGATTATGTTAGTATTGTATATTAAATGTAATTAACTTTAGATGAATAAGAAGTTGTAAAGTAAGACTTAATGGGGATATTGAGACAGTTTAAGTTTTAGCTACGGGTTTTAACCCGTAGTGTAACATGTCATCATCACCACAGGTTGAAACCTGTGGCTAGTAAATTTATCATTAATAAAAAGTGTCGCACTATCTCTATATAGAGACGAGTTTAAATTTAATTTTAAAGTTGTATGACAGTAAGTGGTTACGAGGCAGATGTAATGAGAAAAAAGAGTTTATTAGCCACTAAATATTCTATATATATGTATAATTACAGATAGAATGGTTACCATATCCTAGTAATGATATTAGGAGGTATTAATTTGGATACAAGAAGTTTAGGCAGAATGGGAGAAGAATTAGCTAAATTATTTCTAGAAAAAGAAGGATATCAGATTATAGAAGAGAACTTCTGGTGCCGTTATGGAGAGATTGATTTAATAGCTAAAGAAGAGGAATATCTGGTTTTTGTAGAGGTTAAGTTAAGTAATAATAAATCATATATGAGCCCACAGGAGAAGGTTGACTATCGAAAGCAGAAGAAGTTAGAGCAGGTAGCTAGATACTATTTGAGTAATAAGCAAGTAGAGAGTGATTTTCGCTTTGATGTAGTGGCAATCTCTGGAGACAAAAGAGATAGAGAGATAGAATTGTTTAAAAATGCTTTTTATTGTTAGGAGGAAATAGAATGTTAGCAAAGGCGATAAGTAATGCAGTATTAGGGATAGATGGTTATTTGGTAGAGGTGGAAGTTGATTTGGCTAAGGGATTACCTGCTTTTAATATAGTTGGATTGCCTGATGTGGCTGTTAGAGAGGCCAAGGAGAGGGTACGTTCTGCCATTAAGAACTCTGGTTATCCCTTTCCAATTAAGAGGATTACTGTCAACTTAGCCCCTGCTGATATTAAAAAGGAAGGAGCAGCTTTTGACTTACCTATTGCAATCTCTATTTTAGCAGCTTCAGGCCTGATAGATAATAGGAGGTTGGATGATTATGCATTGATTGGAGAACTCTCTTTAGATGGCCAGATTAGAGGTGTCAAAGGGGTTTTATCGATGGCATTAGCAGCAAAAGAGTCAGGAAAGAAAGGCTTTATTCTACCAGTTGAAAACTCTCAGGAGGCTAGTGTAGTAGAGGGATTAGAGGTAATTGCTGTCAAGAATTTAGAGGAGACTATTGCTTATCTTAATGGGACTTTAAAGATTGAGGCTATTAAAGAGAATTATCAATTGTCTAATAATCAAGAGTATAAGATTGACTTTTCTGATGTTAAGGGGCAAGAAGCTGCTAAGAGAGCTTTGGAGGTTGCAGCAGCAGGTGGTCATAATCTGATTATGATTGGACCGCCAGGGTCAGGAAAGACGATGCTGGCTAAGAGATTACCTACTATCTTGCCTAGCTTGACTAAAGAAGAAGCTATTGAAGTTACTAGGATTTTCAGTATAATCGGTCGATTGGCAAAGGAAAAATCTCTAATTACCAACCGACCCTTTCGTAGTCCCCACCACACAACCTCTGATGTTGGTCTAATTGGAGGTGGGAGGATTCCAAAGCCTGGTGAGGTCAGTTTAGCTCATCATGGTGTCCTATTTTTAGATGAACTGCCTGAATTTAAGAAAAATGTATTGGAGGTCTTACGCCAGCCTTTAGAAGAAGGAAGAGTTACTATCTCAAGAGCATTAACTAGTCTAGATTATCCTGCTAAATTCATGCTGATTGCAGCGATGAATCCTTGTCCTTGTGGTTATTATGGGGATATCAAACAGGAATGTGCTTGTACTCCTAAGCAGGTTAATCGTTATCTTGGTAAAATATCAGGTCCTTTGCTTGATAGAATTGATATTCACCTTGAAGTTCCTCGCTTGGAGGTTGAAGAGTTAACTAATTATCAAAAAAGTGAAGGCTCTGTTGATATCAAAAAGAGGGTAGAAGTGGCACGGGAGCTTCAAGCAGCTAGGTTTAAAGCTGAAGAGATTAACTGTAATGTAGAGATGACTAGCTCGATGGTAGAAAAATACTGTATTATGAATCAAGCTGCTGTTAATTTATTGGAGCAGGCGATTAGCAGCTTAAACCTAAGTGCTAGAGCCTATGATCGGATATTGAAATTGGCTAGGACTATAGCTGATTTAGTAGGTGAAGAGATAATCTTAGCAGAACACATAGCTGAAGCAATACAATATCGGAGTCTAGATAGGAAGTACATTGGTGGAGTTTGAGTTTAAAGTGACATTTAATGGGAGTAAAATAACACTTTTGATAGGAGGTTGGACGGTTAGGTTTGACCTAACTACCTACCTCCAAACTAGCTAATTTTCAAAGTAACAGCTAGTTCTAAGTATAAATAATATACCTTATAGTAAAATAAATCAGCAGAGTTGAGATGATTAGCAATCCATACAGAAGATACTTCTTTCTAATCTTCTCATAGAACATTCCTAAAAATACTGTTACCTCTAAAACTAGAATATGTCTAATAAAGTCAGCAATAGTTAAGACTCTATCACTAAAGAGTACCTTATAGCTGAAGAAGTCATAATTTAGTAATATTAGGATTAAAGTAAAAGAGAATAAGGTTCCAGAGAATATATTTTTGGTCAAGCTTACTTTTAATTCGCTGATCTCTTCTTTGGAAAATAGAGTGTTTTTGAAAGCATTTAGGGTAGTTAGCAGGAGAATATTGATTGAGTAGACAGGTATAGTTGTAGTTAGTGCAAGAGCTATCAGCTTAACTGGTTTATCAGACCAAAGTAGTGAGAAGTTCTTAGTATATAATTCTATAATCAGTATACCGGTAAAGAGCATTGAAGCTATTAGAAATAAAATTGATAGAGCTCTTTTACTATAAGAAGAAGCAGTTTGAAAATAATATGAGAATCTTTCAAGCAAAGGTTTATCATCAATGATAGTATTCTCTTCAAAGTCAGCTTTAGATTTGTTTTCATTCTCCTTTTCTGTGCTTATTTCAATTTCCTCTTGATTTAGATCGATTATTTCATTCTGATCTTTTCTATTATTAAACAAAATACCAGCCACCTTTCCCTACGATTTTAATATTCCTTGATGTATTAATTTTAATTCTATATTAGCTCTAAAACACCTTTGTTTTAAGAGAATATAAAAATCCAAACCATAGGATACTCTACTTTAAGAGTTATTATGGTTTGGATTTATTAATTATCAACCTGTACATACTCTATTTCTTCCTGTCTGTTTAGCCTGATATAAGGCATAGTCTGCTTCTTCAACTATACTATTTAAATTTGTAGTCTTATCTGGATAAGTAGTTATTCCAAGGGAGACAGTGATATTAATTTTTTGTTGATCTGCTAAGATAAATTGATGCTTTTCTACATTTTTTCTAATCCGTTCTGCCACTGCTAGGGCTTTTTTGTTAGGGCAATCAGGTAATAGAATACAGAACTCTTCCCCACCAGTTCTTGCTACTATATCAAGGTCTCTACATGAACTAGATAGAACTTTAGCCAATTTTTTTAAGACATAGTCACCTGCCACATGGCCATAAGTATCGTTTATTCTTTTAAAGTGGTCAATATCTAGGATGATAATAGAAAGATCTTCTTTATTTCTATCTAGTCTTGTTATCACATCATTGAGTTTGTTATCAAAGCTTCTAACATTATTAAGGCCAGTCAGAAAATCTTGAGTAGCCTCGATTTTGAATTTTTTATAAAGGCTATTTGATACTGTAATGTAGTTAGAAAAGTGATACACTAATAGCCCTGTAATTATAGACATCATTACAAAATAAATAGTTGATTCTAAGACCAAGTCATTCTCTTTAACAACAAGCAATAGGTCTGTAGATATAATTGCTGTATTAACTACATTCATATATAGCCACTTTCTTTTTTGGGAGATATGCAGTTGGCTGATTAGTCCACTAATTAGCCCCAATAAGATAATGATAGAGCCTGCTGTTATTGATAAAGAACCAATAGGAAAATAATAGATACGAAAAGCAGCTATTATCAGAGCAGTTATTATAGAGGATGTTAGTCCACCATAAATAGCTACAATAATAATTGCAAAGTGTCGTAGGTCTAAGACTATTTCAGGAGAAATTCTGACACTAAAAATCATTAATATACTGCCTAAAATCCCTGAAACAATACCACCAAAAATTCTCATCTTAAATGGAGCAGAGGGGGAAAGCGGAGTATCTTTAAAGATTTCTCCACCTAAAAATAAGAAGGAAATTAAAATACTACTATTGATAAAGAGGTCTTTTAGCATAGTACTAATAGCTCCTTTGTATTAAAATTTAGAAAAATGGTAATGATTCTCATTAAAATTATATAATAGCTGATGTCAAATATCAATATTTTGATTTTGGGTCTATAACCAGTATAATTGTTTTATTGGCATATATAGTTAGAGTTCTAAAATTTGAGTATATTGCTATATAGAGATAGTGCGACACTTTGTGTCGAGTGTGAGCTATGAGTGTGAGTGTGTGTAAAACTTCTTTTTATTGGGGTTTACTCAGACTCACACACCCACTCACACTAATTTTAAAAGTGTCGCAATATACTCATTAAGCATCACTTTAAACTTGAATATCCTATATAAACTAGTGTAAAATATAATAAATTTTATTTATTTAGATTAACAACAGGATAGTTGTGATTAGTATAGAATCTAGTAGTGTAGAGAAAATTTTAATTATAGTAGCAATTAGAATAGGAGTTGGTTTGATGGAGAAAAGGGATATGATCTTATTTGATTTAGATGGAACTTTGTTGAGAATAGATTTTGATGATTTCTTGAATAGGTATTTTAAGGCATTGACAGAAGAGTTTACAGATTTGGCTAAACCAGAATTATTTATCAAGGTATTGATGAAGTCTACTCAAGAGATGATATTAAATGATGGGACTTTGACCAATGAAGAGGCTTTTATGGCTTCCTTCTTCTCTATGATAGAAGTAGATGATATAGAAAGTACCAAAAGGAGATTTGATACTTTCTACAAAAATAAATTTCCATTACTAGGACAAGATGTCAGGGCTAATACTAAGGTTTTAGAGATGATAGAGTTATTGAAAGAATTAGGTTATACTATGGCTATAACTACCAACCCATTGTTTCCAAGAGAGGCTATCATGCAGAGGATTAGCTGGGCTGGTCTAAATCCTGAAGATTTTGTGCTAGTAACCAGCTATGAAGAGATGCATCATGCTAAGCCTAATTTAGCCTACTTTCAAGAGGTGATTGATAAATTGAATGTTAGTGCTAAATCATGTATTTTAGTTGGTAATGACTTGCAAGAGGATATTGTGGCAGGTAAACTAGGGATTAAAACCTTCTTAGTAGAAGACTATTTAATCGATCGAGAGTCAGAAGAAGAGATTATTCCAGATTGGAGAGGAAGCCTAGGGCAGTTTGTAGACTATATTAAAGAAAATTTCTAAGATATTATAAAAGCTACATATTTGCCAGATGATTGACCAATAAAATGGTAGATTATCTGGTTTTATTTATCTAAATCAAATTTATCATATATAGATTGAATTAAATAATTTCATTAATTAAAAATCAATAATTCAACTTATTTAGCAACGAATCTAGCGAATTTAAAACAAAGAAATTTCTAAACTATTAATTTATTCTTTTTGCCTTTTATTCGTGTTAATTCGTTGCAAAAAAGACTTTCTGATTCTTTAAAGAAAAACATTAGTTCAACTTATATAGCCATTATACTTAAGTATATAATAAAATTTATTTGATAAAAGTATCAGTAAGTGGTATTGAGTGAAGAATATAACTCTAGAATATAAGAATAGGAGCAGATAAGATATGTTAGATAATGTTAATCGCAAGAAATTGATTATACTAGTATTTTTTATGATGTTTATCTTTGGTATTATCGGTAATTTAAGAGGTCAGATTGGTCCTTTAATACAGCAGGATTATCAAATTAACCACTCTAAGCTAGGGTTTGTTCTAGGGTGTCTCTCTATTGGAGGAATTATTGCTAATTTTTTAAGTGGAATCTCGATACGGAGGTTCAGTTTAAAGAAGGTACTAATAGCAGGAACCTTGTTGTCAATTTTAAGCTTTATCTGGCTTAACTATATTAGTCAGTATTATTTACTTATTATAGTTATTTTGACTATAGGTATAGGTTTAGGTATTATAAATATTTCGATGAATACTCTAGCCTCTGAAGTGTTTACTAGAAACAAGGGTAAGATGATGAATCGCTTACATCTATTTTTTGGAATAGGTGGAGTAATTACTCCTATTTATGCCAATGCCATTTTAGGTCTAGGCTTTGAATGGGAGATGATTTATACCTTTTCAATCATATTGGTATCAGCTATTCTTATTTTTACTATGTATTCTAAATTTCCTAAAGCAGATACAGTAAGTGAGAATACAAAGAAGGAAGATATCAGCTTTAGAGGAGTATTAAAGGATGCTAGGGTAAGAGTCTTTGCCTTAATGTTCTTGGCTAATGGTGGTGGAGAGTTAGGTGTTGTTACTTGGTTGGTGCTTTATTTAAAGGAGATTCAAGGAAGAAGTGAAGTTGAGGCAGGTTTTTATTTTTCATTATTCTTTATCTTATTTAGTACAGGGCGTTTTTTGGCAAGTGTGATAGTAGAGAGAGTAGGGTATTTACGTTTAGTATTAATCTCAGCTATCGGTTCCTTAATCTCTGTCTTATTAGGGATTTTTGGTCCTGACTCCTTTGCTATCTTCTTCTCCATTTCAGGATTATTTATAGCTACCCATTTCCCCACAATGCAAGCAACGATGTTTGAAATCTTTGATAAGAATCTTCCCACTATCATTGGTCTGACGATGACCACAGGGAGTATAGGAGCTATTCTCTTAGGTAATCTATTTATTGGATTTTGTAATGATTTATTTGGTGTTAGATTTGGCTATGGAGTGGTTATATCATACTTCTTATTATTGGCAGGATTGATTATTTATCTAAATAGATATTTAGATAAAAATCGATTATTTAAGATGGATTAAATTCTAATTTGTACAATAAGGGCATATCCTATATATGCTCTTTTTTTAATTTTAAAGATATATTTTCTAAATAAAAAGGTACTATATAGAATATGAAAAAGAATTTAAATTAATTTAGCAACGCTCTAAGGTAATTTATCCGAAGAAGTACTCTTGGGGTGCGAATTAATGTCAATCACACGAATTAGGATATTAATAGATTAAATTAAAGATTTAAAAGCCCTTGATTTTAATTCGCGTCAATTCGTGAGATTCGTTGCAAAAAATTATTTGAGCTTGTTAGTATTACTATAACTGTTAATATGAAATTTTTATCGGTTTCTATATAGAAAGCACAATGGTTGCAAGTGCAACTAAATTATGTTAATATAGTAGTTGCAGACGCAACTAAATTAAAAAACAGTTATCTGATTAATTTTCTTTAAGGAGGTTAAGATGGAGTTAAATAAACCAGTTGGAAAGTGGATTTTAGGTATTCATAAGCATAATGAAAAATTTATTAGTGAGAGGTTAAAAGATTATAACTTAAATCGGAGTCAATCTAGCATTTTAATCTATCTTTATAATAATGGTGATGGGATTAATCAAGAAGAGTTGACTTCTGAGATGGGGGTTGACAAGTCTACAATTTCCAGGGGAATTAAAAGTTTAATTAAAGGTGGATATATCTTTAAAAAACGCTCAGAAGATGATAAAAGGGTCTACTTAATTTATTTAAGTGATAATGGAAATAAACTAAGGAATTTGATTAAAGATACATACCGAGAGTGGTTTTCTATAATAATGGAGGGTATTCCAGAAGAAGAGGTAGATATTATATTGAAGAATTTAGAGATATTGTTCAATAAGATTAAAGATGACGAATTTAAGATTCTATAATCTTACTTAAGGAGGGTTAAATTGAATAAAATTTTTAATCATTCCAAATTAATTATAGTGATAATCTTTATCTTAACAGCATTTTTTGCCTATCAACTTCCTGATTTAAAGATAAATAATGAGGTTGATATCTTCTTACCTAATGATCATCCATCAAGAGTTGCTAATCGGAAGATGGAGGATATTTATGGTGGTTCAGAGACAATGGTAATAGCTATTGATGCTAAAAAAAGCACTATCTTAGACCAAGAGAATATTAAGTTGATTAGTGAGCTAACAGAGAAGTTAGAAAATATTAAAGATGTCGATGATGTTAAGTCATTATCTAATGCTGATTATATAGATGGAACAGCAGAAGGGCTAGAAGTAGCACCTTTAGCCAAAGAAATTCCTAAAAACTCTCAGGAAATTTCAGAGATAAAAAGAAAGTTGATCTCTTGGGATATCTATAAGGGGAATCTTTATAGCAATGATTTCAAAGCAAGCCAAATTATGATTAAACTAAAGGCTGGAGTAGACATTAAGGCAAAAGAAGATGTCTATTTTAAGATTAAGGATATATTAAAAGGATATAAGCAGGATGATTTAAAGTTCTATATAGCAGGCTCTCCAGCAGTAACAGTATTATTAGGAGAGAATATGCAAAGTGATTTAAAGCGCTTGATTCCTTTTGTAATTTTGGTAGTACTTATATCATTATACCTTTCCTTTAGGAATTTAGGAGGAGTAGTATTACCAATTATGACAGTATTGATTAGTACTGTCTGGGCATTAGGGATTATGGCTATATTCGGGATTAATCTGACTATGGTATCTACAGTAATTCCTGTACTATTAATAGCAGTAGGAAGTGCCTATGGAATACATATTATCAGCCATTATTATGATGAAATTAGAAGTACTACAGGTGAATTAAGTCCACAGAAGAATAAGGAAATGGTCTTAGAAGTTGTTAAAAAGGTGGGTAAGCCAGTAGCCTTGGCAGGAATAACAACAATAGTTGGCTTTGCTTCGTTGGCGACAAGTCGGATAATGCCAATTAAACACTTTGGAATTTTTACAGCAATAGGTGTGGCTACAGCCTTGATAGTAGCAATTACTTTAATACCAGCAATCTTGATAGTAAGAAATAAAGAGTTAAAGTATCAAGAGAAAGAAGATGAGCAAGAAGATCTGTTAGACAGAATTTTAATGTTTTTATATCATTACTTTTCTAAAAGACGAATCAAAGTTCTAGCCTTTACCTTAGTTATAATTATACTCTCAATTATAGGTATGTCAAAGGTGGTTACTGATAGTATACTTGTGGAGATGTTTAAAAAGAAAACTGAGATTAGACAGGCTGATAAATTTGCTAATGACAATTTAAATGGTACAAATATTCTTAACGTGCTGATTGAAGGTAATCAGAGGGGAGCATTAACAGACCCTGATATCTTAAAGAAGATGGATCAGCTGGGAATTTATTTGAAAGATAACTTTACAGAGGTAGGCAAGGTAACCTCCTTTGCAGATTTTGTGAAAAGGATGAATAAGGTTATGCACTATCCAGCAGAAACATCTAGTCAAAAGGAGAAAACAACTGATAAACAGGATAGTAGCTTTGAAGAGAATACTAGTAGTTTTGGTCAGGAGACAACTAGTAACTTTGGAGAAGATAGCAGTAGTTTTAGTCAAGAGACGACAAGTAGTTTTGGAGAAGATAGTGATAGCTTTAGCCAAGAAACAACTAGTAACTTCGGAGAGGATAACTCTAATAGCTCTGTAAAGCAGAATAGTTCAGAGATGAAGATAAAGGGACCATCAACTGAAAAACTATCAGAAAAAGAACTGGCTCTATTATTTAATCAAGCTTTGCTTAAGGCTAAAGAGCTAAATTTGACAGCAGAAGAGTTTGTAGAATTAATCAATAAGAAGCTAAACTATCAAGGGGAAGCCTACAATGAAATTCCTTATGATTTAGATAAATATAACAAGAGTAGTAAAAAGCAACTTTCTAAATTAATTAATGGATATTTATTGATGTATTCAGGGAGCCTAGATGACTTAATTAATTATCAATTAGATCCCTCTAAAGCAAGGATGATGGTACAGATTAAAACTGCAAGCAATATTACAACTAAGGCTATTGAGAAGACAGTAGATCAATATGTTAAGAAGAACTTTCCAAAAGGTTATGAGGTAACAGTAGCTGGTACAGCTGATATGTCTTTAGCAGTCAATAATTTGATAGTATCTAGCCAGATTAGAAGTATTATTGTATCTCTGCTAATTGTATTTATTATTGTTGCACTCTCTTATAGATCATTTGTAGCTGGAATATTTGGTATTATACCTCTAGTAATCTCCTTGTTGGTCAATTTTGGATTGATGGGCTTTTTAGGAATTAAGCTGGATATAGGGACAGCAATGGTAGCCTCTATTGCTATTGGTATTGGAGTCGATTATACTATTCACTTTCTATCAACCTATGAAGATCAGAGAAGAGAGACTGATGATTTGGAGGTAGTAACTAAAAATACACTGCTTAGTTCAGGAAAGGCGATTGTTTTCAACGCAGTTTCAGTAGCTACAGGCTTTGCAGTACTATTATTCTCAAACTTCAACCCTTTAGTAAATTTAGGGCTATTAGTAAGTATTACAATGTTTAGCTCATCAGTGGCCTCAATGACTGTCTTGCCAATCTTGTTGAATCTTATTAAACCAAAATTTATCAGTAAAAATAGTAGGGTAGAGGGTAATGAGGCTTCTGCTACATTAAATCAATAAGTGGGAGGTAATTAAAAGATGAGAAGAAGAATATCAATCTTATTTTTAATTATAACTTTAACCTTTACTAGTCAGGCATTTGCTATGACTGGAAGAGATGTTATGGATAAAGCAAAGGATATTATTAATGATGGTGACAGTATGCATGCTTTAATGGGAATGGATTTGATAGATGATGATGGTGAGGTGCAAGCTCGTAAAATAGAAGTTTGGGGGATTACCTACAATCAGTCTAAGGACTTGTCAAAGGTGGTAATGGAATTTAGAACTCCTGCTTCTATTAAAGGGACAAGGTTCTTACAGGTTGAGAATGACGGTCGTGATGATGATAAATGGATTTATTTGCCTTCTCTAGGCAGGGTTAGAAGGATTTCATCATCTGAAGGTAGTAAATCCTTTGTGGGATCTGATTTTACCTATGATGATATGTCTAGTAGAGAAGTAGATGAGGATAACCATAAGATTTTAAGGGAAGAGAAATTAGGTGATTATGATTGTTATGTAGTTGAAAGTATTCCTAAGAATTCAGAGGATGCTCAATATGCCAAAAGAATCTCTTGGGTAACAAAAGAACATTTTGTACCTGTAAGGGTAGAAATGTATAGTAAAAAGACAGGTGACTTACAGAAGCTACTTACAGTAAAGCATAACATTAAGAAGATAGATGGTATCTGGACTGTGTTTGATGCACTTATGAAAGATATGGAGAGTGGACATTCCACTAAGTTATATATTATTAGGGGCAAATCAGGAGCACCATATATTGAATATAATAAGAAGATTAGCCCTGTAAGATTTACTAAAAGGTTCTTAAAGACAGGAAGATAAGAAGATTAATTAAGGAATAGAAGCTTAAAGGTGGAGTAATTACTCCACCTTTAATATAAAGGAGGTTAAATAATGAGAAGATTATTAACATTCTTGATTGCTTTTACTTTAATGTTCAGTTTATCTACAGCAAAGATCTGTGCTTTTGAAAGTGCCTTTGACCAAGATAGCTCTTCTGGTGACAGTGGTTTTGGAGATAATAAAACCTCTAGTCTTGAATTTTCAGGAAGCTTGGAATATAAAATTAGAAGTATCTTAGATAAAAAGTCAGATAGTGACTTAAGTTATCCTAGTAACTCTGAGAGTGAATTAGAGTTAGGATTAGATTATAGCAGAGATAATTCTGATCTAAAGGCTACACTAGCCTTTGATGATAATGGAGATGTAGCTTTAGATGAAGCCTTTATCCGATTATATTATGATAACTTTGATCTAGAGGCAGGTAAGATGAAGGTGGTCTGGGGTAAAGGTGATAAATTACATGTAGTAGATAATTTAAATGGAGAGGATTTAACTGATTTTATCAATCCTGAGTACTTAGATCGCCAAATAGCAGAGAAGATGGTCAAATTAAATTATTATTTGGGTACTGGAAAATTAGAAGCAGTTTATACACCAGAATTTACAGCAAACAAATTAGATAGAGAAGGAGATTGGGTGTTATCTAAGGTTAGCAAAATGAAAGAACTAAAGCCTATAGCTGTTAAGGAGTTTGGCTTAACAGCTGCCCTAGAAATAGAAGATAGCTTAGTAGGTGATGAGAGTAAAGAGCTTAAAGATGGTCAGTTGGCTTTAAGATATACCAACTCCAAAGGTGGATATGATTATGGTTTTTCAATCTATCAAGGTCGCTTGAAAAATCTTAGTATGGATAGAAGTGCTATAGCAAAATTAGAAAAAGGAGTCTATCGAGATTCCCAAGCATTTTTAAATGACCTTGATTTGCATTATGATAAGGTGACGGTATTGGGAGCTGAGTTCAGCTCAGTACTGTTTGGTATCAATTCTCGAGGAGAGTTAGCTTATTATTTAACAGATGATAGTGATGGGGATGACCCCACAGTTCATAATAATAAGCTGGCTTGGATTATTGGTGGAGATAGAGACCTTCCATTACATAATGTAAATGTTAATCTTCAAATGAAGAGTGAATTGATTTTAGACAAGGATAAGGTCGATGATAATCCAGCAGATATAGATTATAGTGAAGATTATTTTACAAATATGATGGTATTAAAGGTCTCTGATGATTTTAATAACCAGAGAATACTACCAGAAGTATCTTTAATGTATAATCTAGAAAGTCAAGACTATATTTTAGATAACCAATTAGAGTTTATTGTCAAAGATGATACCAGTATCAAGTTCAATTATAAATTATTTGAAGGTGATGGCGATACATTATTTGGTCAATTTGATGAAAATGATTATATCTCAATGGTAGTAAATTATGAATTTTAAAACTAGCAGATAAGCTCCTGTCAAAAGGCAGGGGCTTATTTTTTTCTCTTTAGTAGTCACATTTCCCTTTTAATGGAATAAAAATATACTATAGCGTTAAAATATTCTATAGTCATCCAACTTTAGTATTGTTATATAGAGATATTACGACACTTTCGTGTCTTAGTTGACAGTGCACAGTTGACGGTTGACAGTTAAGTTCAAACCTTTCAAAACCATGTTTTTAGTTCTTTAACTGTAAACTGTATACCATCAACTGTCAACTGATCTAAAAGTGTCGCAATATCCCTATTAAGTTTCACTTTAGAATTATATATAAAGTAGAATAATACTGATACGAATTTTATAAGAATATTTATAGACTATATAATTTATATCCATCTACTCTAAAAGTTATCTATTACAGAGCGAAATTGAGAGGTTTTTTGAATAGCTTAAAGGGGAGGTGTAATCATTATGGGGTTTAAAGTTATAAAGATAATAATCTTATCTATTATTATCTTTAATTTATTTATTGCCCAAGGTTTTGCAGATAGTGGGCTGACTTATATAAAAGAAGAAAATGATAGATATATTATAGAGGATTATCAAAGATTTAAGTCTATAGAGAGTCCAGCGGTAGGATTGGCTTTGACAGGGGGAGGGGCACCAGCATTATTTAATGTAGGTGTAATTAAAGCATTAGAAGAGGAAGGGATTCCAATTGACTTGATTGTTGGCAGTAGTATGGGCGCAATTGTAGGTACTATGTATGGAAGTGGGTTACCGATAACTGTAATTGAAGATATTTTAATGAAGGTTTCCTTTGAGGATATGTTAAAATTTAATTTTATTGCTTCTTCTTCTCTGCTAGATACAGCTAGAGTCAACAAGTTTATTGAAGAGATTGCTCTTGCAAATAATTTAGAAGATTTTGTAATCCCTACAGCATTGTTAAGTTTTGATTTAAGTAATGGAGATAAGTATTTGGCTACTACGGGTAGGATTTCTAAGGTGATACAAAGTTCTTATTCAATTCCCTTTTACTTTCCTATGTATAATTCAGGTGATAAGTTCTTAGTAGATGCAGGGATTGTAGAGATAAGTCCTGCTAAGTCTACTAAAGTATTAGGAGCAGATATAGTTATTGCTACTATTATTCCTGATAATTCATCATCTAAAGAGTATGATACTCCTGGTCGTTCTTTTTTCAGGTATATATCCTTGGTGCAAAAGAGATATAAAGAACAGATAATAGAAAACTATGCAGATATAGTAATAGAAGGTGATGTAGCTGAGTACTCCTTTATGGACTTTAAATCGCTAGAGGACTATATAGAGATTGGGTATAAGAGCACTAAAGCAGAGATTCCTAAGATAAAGAGGCTATTAAGAGATAAAAATATCTCCTTAAAAGAAAACAATGATAAAAGTTTGAATATCAATTATTCTAATAAGCTTAATGATGTTAAATATGATAGGCTCTTACTTGATAAGACTAACCTAGCTCCTATTTTTTATTATGGTAAAGACAATTCTTTCTTTAAACAAGAGTTAATCAAATCACCTTCACACCATCTACAATATGGTCTGAGATTTAATAAAGAACATTTAGGTATAAGTACTCTCTCTAGCACTGCTAATAATAAACAAGATGATGTTGAATTAAAAGTAAGATGGACAAAATTGACTGAAGATATTGATTTGCTAAGTAACTATAGATGGAGTGATAATCGAGATTATCTGTTGGGATTAGTCTATTATGATGATAAATATACTATTGGAGGAGGAAGAGGGTATCTAAATCAAAATAACTTTATATATCTAGATAATAATTATCAATTTAAGGGAGAGTCAATTTTATTAGAAGGAGAAAGTGACGTCTTATTTCCTGTTGAAGATAGTGAACCCAAGATATTGACATCTCACCAGATTAACTATCAATTAAATAGTTTTTGGACTTTAGAACCTCAGCTTGTCTTTAATAATACAGAGACGATGGAATCACCATTAATTTATCATGGAATAAAACCTAATCCCTTTGTTAAGTTGCAGTTATCATTGAACTTGGCTTATAACCATAAAAATGTTAACGAGATAGAATTTATTGATTTATTGAAATTAACTGATAGGCAGACATACTTATTTACTGACTATCAAAAAGATAGGAATTCATCACTAGCAATAGGGGTAGGAAGCAGAGCTAAGCTAGGATTTTTAGGTCTTAAGCCCTTAGATGTAGAAGGCTATTTAGCTTATGATAATCAGGATAAAGATTTTAATCTAGCTTTTAACCTTTATTATGATTTTTAGTTGAGAAGGTCAATAAAAGATATAGTAAATAGTAGGTGAGTTATTGTAACTTTAAGATGAAAGTTTAATAGGGAGATATTATGACAGTTTGGGTTTAAGGTTTAGGTTAAGTAATGTAGTTAAGTGCTTATAGTAGCTTGCATTTGAAATTGATATCTCCTATAATGAAAATAAGATTTAAATAACTATATTAGGGGGGATTACTTGAATAAGCTAAAAGATAATCCTAATATAAAGCAACCTTGGTCTACTTTATTTATATCTTTGATTATTTTTTGTTTAGCTCAACTATCAGAGCAGAATGCCTATGCTAAAGCAATAAATGATGTTCAGAGTAATATAATTTCTGGAATTAACAGTGGGATGCTTATAGTTAGTGCTTTAGTCTTGGTCTTTGTAGTCTTATCTTTATGGGAACCTTTACGCTTAGATATATTAGCTCTAAGCATTCCGGTGATCTTAATTGTATTTAAACCATGGACTAAGGTCACTACTACAGAGGTGTTATCTGGTTTTGCTAATAAAGCTACAATCACAGTTTTAGCAATGTTTATCTTAAGTGAGGGAGTTAAAAATAGTGGCTTAGTACAGATATTAGGTGATAAGATTGCCAAGCTAACAAATGGAGAGGAGAGTAAGCAGTTAGCAGTAATAATGGGATTATCAGGCGTAGTAGCTGGTATTATTAATAATACTCCAGTAGTTGCAACCTTTATTCCCATGGTTACAAATTTAGCACGTAAGACAAAGACCTCACCTTCTAAGCTATTAATTCCTTTATCTTATGCATCTATGATGGGAGGAATGATGACCTTACTTGGTACATCTACCAACTTGTTAGCTAGTGATATCTCTGCTCGCTTAATTGGACATCGCTTCTCTATGTTTGAATTCACTAAGCTGGGCTTGATAATATTAATAGTAGGTTTTTTATATCTATTTTTCATAGGAAGACATCTAATACCTAAAAGAATAGATACTGAAGATGATTTAATCACTGAATATCAGATGGAGGATTTTTTAACCCAAGTTGTTATTCAAGATGACTCGACACTTATTAATCAGAATATAGGAGAGACACTAGATAGACTTGATCTTGATATAAATGTAGTACAGATAGTTAGAGATAGTGAGAAGTTTATAGAGCCAATTAAGGAAAAAGACCTTAAAGCAGGGGATAACTTAATTATTCGTAGTAATCATGCTACTTTGCTAAAGATAATTAAAGCTGAAGGGTTGAAGCTATTACCAGAAGTTAAGGTGAATGATAAATACTTTGAAGAACCGATTAAAGGGCAAAAGTTATTAGAAGTTGTTGTTCCTCATGCGTCCTTTTTAGTTGGACAAACCCTTGAAGAGGTAAATTTTTTAGAAAGATATAACACTACTGTCTTAGCAATCAGAAGAGGTAGTAAGTTATCACATCAAAAGATGGGTGATTTAGTTATTGAACCTGGTGATGTCTTGTTATTAATAGCCAATGAAAATACTATAGATCGCTTACAGAAGAATAGTAACTTTATTATAACTAAAGAACTTGATACTGAAGATTATAATACCAATAAAATTCCAACGGTCTTAACAATTATTATCTCTGTAGTTTTATTAGCTGCTTTCAATATCTTGCCTATAGCTATTTCTGCTTTAGCGGGAGTAATTGCTATGGTTGCTACTAAGACTATCAATCAAAATAAGATCTATGAGGTGATAAATTGGGAGATTATCTTTTTATTGTCAGGATTAATTCCCTTAGGAATAGCCATAGAAAAGACTGGAACTGCCAGGTACATAGCTGATAAATTGTTGGTCTATTCAAACTTATTTCCACCTGTTATAACTTTGATCTTATTTTATCTACTCACATCAGTTTTAACAAATATTATTAGTAATAATGCTAGTGTAGTCTTGATGTTACCAGTAGCTGTAAATGCAGCAAATCAATTGGGTCTTAATCCCTTTTCTTTTGTCTTAGCAGTCACTTTTGCTGCTAGTACAGTCTTTATGACTCCATTAGGTTATCAGACTAATCTAATGGTATATGGTCCTGGTGGATATAAATTCAGAGATTATATGATCGTTGGTGCTCCATTACAGTTGTTATTAGCTATAGTTACATCATTGGGAATTGTTTTCTTTTGGGGAATATAGTTAAGATCAAAACATAATTTGAATCTGATATGCTAGTTAAATTTATATTTTAATAATATCTTTTTATGAGTATATTGGGACACTTCTTTTGAGTTGACAGTTGATAGTGTATAGTTGATAGTAAAAAGATTAAAGTCTTTATGTTTCAAGGTTTTGAATTTAACTATCCACTATCAACTTTACACTATACACTAAAGTAAAAAGTGTCGCACTTTCTCTATATTGTACAAGTTTCTTTATTAGCACAAGACGTAAATTTACGTTTAAAGGAGGAAGCATTATTGATGAAAGCATCTGGGTTTTGGGACAAGTATAAATTTAATACTTTAAAATATGATATTTCAGCAGGACTGTCAGTAGCAGCGATTGCCTTACCTCAAAATATGGCTTATGCTTTAATTGTTGGTGTTGATCCTATTTATGGGTTATATACATCTATAGTTTCTATGATAGTTGCTACTTTTGTTGGAAATTCTAACTATATGGTAGTTGGTCCTACCAATTTAATCTCTGTAGCTTTAGCCAGCGCTCTGACTAATGTTGGTTCAGGGAACTATTTTAATACTTTGCTACTGCTAACCTGCATGATTGGTCTGTTACAGATATTGTTAGGGGTTTTGCAATTAAGTAACCTCGTTAAATATGTTCCCCATTCTGTAATTGTAGGACTTACGACAGGAATTGCTTTGCTAATTGGGGTGGGGCAGATAGGTAATATTCTAGGCATAGAGATTGACTCGGGTTTTAATCTCTTTTCTAATATCTACAATATAATCAATGGTTTAGGGGGGGTTAATTATTATGCGTTAGGACTTGCTATTATATCTGGAACTATTATTATTCTTTCTCAAAGAATATCAGCTAAGATACCGGCTTATTTATTAGCAATCTTAATACCCATGTTAGTAGTATATACTTTCGATTTATCTACAAAAGTAGCGGTAGTAGATAACTTTTCTGCTTCTCTGCCTAGGTTTAATTTATTTAAATTTAATCTTGAGCAGATTGATCAGCTGTTTGCTTCAGCACTCTCCATTTCGATCTTAGGTTTTATTCAGGTCTTATCGATTACAAAATCTTTAGAAGATAGATCATCAGAGGAGGTAGAATTAAATAAAGAATTTATAGGGCAAGGTATTATTAATTTATGCTGTTCTTTCTTCAGTAGCTTTGCTATCTCAGGCTCTTTTACAAATTCCTTTAGCAATTATCAAGCAGGAGCTAAAACTAGATTATCTGAACTCTTTACAGCTTTAATAATTATTCTCTCTATTCTCTTATTAAGTCCAGTTATTAATTATGTTCCTGTGGCTAGTCTAGCTACGTTAGTGCTACTAGTTGCCTATTCTATGATAGATATTAGGGATATCAAGCAGGTGCTTAGTATAACAAGATTTGATATGATAGTATTCTTAGTTACCTTTTTAACTACAATATCTACTCCTCGTTTAGATTATGCTGTTTATTTTGGAGTATTAGTCTCTTTAACCTTGGTATTACGCCATACAGATAAGATTAATTTTACCTATATGAATTATCAGACAGATAGTAGATATCCCTTTTATCAGCATAACTCTAAAGAGTTAAATAAGAAGCAAGAGATATTAATTAATCTAGCAGGAAATTTGCATTTTAATTCAGCAAAAAATTTAAAGAATCAATTAAATGAAAGTTTTATTGAAGGTAGAACCTTTATCTTAAGAATGAGAGAGGTAGATGTTATTGATATAACATCTATGAAAGAGTTGGATAATTTTATTGAAAAAGTTTATAGAAATAATGGTGAAGTTTTATTAAGTGGCATCAGTCCAAAGTTATATGATCCTTTAAATAATTTTGGAATTATTGAGAAGATTGGTGAGGAGAATATATTTTTTGCTAATAAATATTACTTCTCTTCTACTAAAGAAGCAATGGAGAAGATAACTAATGGTGATAGAAATTAAAGCTATGTAAAACTTTCCCTATAGGTATGTGAATTCAAAATGAAACTTAACGGGGATATTGCGATACTTTAGTAATATACCCCCACCTAACCTCCCCTACGAGTTTTTAAAAGACCAAAAACTCTTCGTGGAATCTCAATTTTTAAATGTCCCCCTTAAAAGGGGAGGAACAAAAATAATTTAAAGTCCTCTCCTTATCAGGGAGAGGATTTAGGAGAGGGTGGTTTACTCACACTCACACTAATCACTCGTCACTGATTCCTAAAAGTGTCCCACTATCTTTATATAGCGTTATGATTAAGTTTTACTCTAGATTCACGAAACTATAGCTATACTTAATTAAAATGAGATGATTATTCCACCTTCATTAGCATAGACACTGCTTAAGCCACCAGTTGGCACTATAATAATATCTTTAAAGTTATATCTCTTTATGACTTCTGCTTTAAATTTTTCGGCTTTATCTAAAGCATTACAATGGGCAATACCAAGAATTTTATCTTCAAGGTTCTCTCCATATTTTTCAATAATATCAACTAACTTTCTAAAGGCACGTTTAGACCCTCTAGCTTTATCAAAGAGACTTATTTCACCATCTTTCTCACCTAAAATTGGTTTGATTGATAAAAGTGAGGCCAATTTGCCTTTAATTTTATTCATTCTACCAGATTTGATAAGATTATCTAAAGATTCAAGTAAGAAGAAGGTCTTCATCTGTTGGATATAACTATTGACTCTATCTATAATTTCTATTTCCTTTAATCCTTGTTCTGCTAATTCATTTACCTTTAAGCTGACTAAAGCTTCACCGATTGAAGCACTACAAGAATCGAAGACATGGATGAATTTATCCTCAACCTCTGTTAAGAAGATATCTTTAGCTAAGAGAGCATTGTTATAGGTGCTACTTAGTTTAGAGGTTAAAGTCACTACAAAGATACTCTCTTTACCTTGATAAGCCTCTATAAAGGAATGGGGTGAAGGACTAGCTGTTTTAGGGCTGTTCTTACTATTTTTCATCATTTCAAGTAGATTTTGAAGGTTTAAATTTTGGTTATCCTTATATTCAACATTATCTAATTGGATAGTTAGGGGAACTGATTCTGTATTTATTTTCTCCGTCAACTCTTGATTGAAATCACAACCACTGTCTACAACAATTTTTATATTCATTACTTAACTCCTTTTTTAATTCTTTATTATCATTATACAATACTTATAGTTTTTATATCAAATTATTAATTATAGATGTCCAAGTCTAAAATGAACCTTAATGGAGATATTACGACAATTTAGTAATATACCCCCACCTAACCTCCCCCTTAAAAAGGGAGGAACACAAAGAAGTTAAAGTTTTCTCCTTATCAGGGAGAGGATTTAGGAGAGGGTGGTTTACTCACACTCATAGCTCACACTCGACACAAAGTGTCCCACTATCTCTAAATTGTATCAGTTGTTTAAACAATACAAGGTGTTATTATATTATTATGATTTTAAAATTAGCTAATAAATTTCTCTAATAGAAAAGGAGAAGGATTCTTTTTATCGTATTAAAAGAGTAAGAGTAGTTTTTTTATTGTATTATCGCAAATATTCTACCTAGAATCAATAAAATCTATGTAGATGTAGTTTAGATTTCACATTTAGAGCTGATTTGAATAAAGATAAATTAATGGAATATAATTTGAACTATTAAGGAAGGAGATATCTAATGCTTAATTCTGCCAAGATTAAGATTGTATTCCCCAATGGGGAGATAATTAAATGTGATGATTTGATTGCTTTGATCCGTAATTATAATAGTTTTAATGAATTTCAACAGGTATTTGTAGGTGATTGGAGTTTAGATGATATAATAGATAACAGATTGTTTTTGAGTCAATTATTTGAAAATCAAATTAAAGATAATCTTTCTGGTGAAGATAAGGTTCTTTTTGATAGTATTCTCACTAAACAAGAAGAAGCACAACGTGACATGAGAAATAAGTTATCCTTTAAAGAGAGGGAGCTTTATGATGTTTTATTTCCAGAGAATAAATTATTCATATCAGGTAAGGGTGATGAGGAGATAGATGAAGATGGTTTGTTAGACTTCTTTGAAGAGTTATTAGATGATTTGGAAAATGAAGAAACTTATCAAAAGCAAGTTAAATCTCATTCTCAAACAAAGCTAAATTTTACAGATAACATAATAGACTTAGAAGAGTATAGAAAAAAGAAGTCTTACTAAGTAAGACTTCTTTTTTCTATAAAATAAATCTAAGTTAATTTAAAGGACTAAAAAGGATATTTTTTATTTAATGTATAAAAATGTAATGTGATTGGGATAATAACCTACTGTTTAATTTTGAAACTCTAAATAGACAAATAATAAATATTTATTATCTAAAAAGTAAGTTAAACAAGTAGGAGGGAAGAAGATGGAAGATAAGCTTTACTGGGTTTGGTTAAATAAGATTAGAGGGTTAGGTCCTATCAAGGTTAAGAATTTATTGGACTATTTTGCTAATGCTAAAGGTATTTGGGAAGCTAATATAGAAGAAATAACTGCTGTTAGAGGAATTGGAACTTCTTTAGGAAAGAGAATTATTACTTCAAAGGAGAAGTTTGATTTTGAAAAGGAGTACATAACTTTAAATAAATTTGGAGTTAAGGTTGTAACTTTGGCAGATAAATGTTATCCTAAATTATTAAAGGAGATATATGATTCTCCTCCCATATTATATTATAAAGGTGATTTATCTAAGATTAACAGACCATCACTATCGATTGTTGGTTCTAGAAAGTATACTACTTATGGCAAGGCGATAGCTAATAAGCTCAGCAAGAGGTTGGCTGAGTTAGGAATGAATATTGTTAGCGGGATGGCTAGAGGAATAGATACTTTTGCCCATCAAGGTGCTTTAGAAGCTGGTATAACTTATGCAGTTTTGGGATCAGGTATTGATCATATTTATCCTCCTGAAAATGCCACTCTTGCCAAACAAATAGGTGAAGAAGGAGCTGTTATTAGTTCATTTCCGTTAGGTACTAGGCCCTTTGCTAAAAACTTCCCTGTTAGAAATAGGATAATCAGTGGTCTGACACTAGGAACTGTTGTGGTAGAGGCTACCAAAAAAAGTGGATCACTGATTACTGCTGAAATGGCTTTAGAACAAGGTAGAGAGGTCTTTTCTATCCCAGGAGATATCACAAGAGAACAGAGTAAAGGGACTAATAAGCTGATCAAATCTGGAGCAAAATTGGTACAGAATATAGATGATATTTTAGAGGAACTCTCCTTATCAGCAAGTATGAAAACCTCTTATGAAGAATGTGGTGTGAATTTACAGAAGGGGAATGAGTTAGAAAGTAGAAAGAATAAATTGATGGATGAATTAAGTGAAAAGCAGGAAATAGTATATAGGAGATTATCTTATAGCCCTCAACAGTTTGAATATTTATTAAATACCCTTTCCTTAAATTCAGCACAGTTAAATACAGTTTTATTAGAATTAGAGCTTAAAGGGCTGATAGAGCAGTTACCTGGTAAGAGATTTAGATTAGCTAATTAGCAACTTAGTTATTGTATTAAAATTATTATTTATAGATTTGTGAATCTAGAATAAAATTTAACCATAATGCTATATAGAGATAATGGGACACTTTGTGTCGAGTGTGAGCTATGAGTGTAAGTGTGTGTAAAACTTCTTTTTATTGGGGTTCACTCACACTCACACACCCACTCACGCTAATTTTAAAAGTGTCGCAATATCCCCATTAAGTTTCATTTTGAATTCACATACCTATAGAACAATTTAGAATAGATTAGATTTTTATGTATTAATATTATGAAATTTTTGAAATTAATTCTATTCTAGATATCTTTACATAATTATATTAATAGTGGAGTAGATGATAATATTATAAAAGATCTCGTTTAGCTAGTTAATTTGTATTTAGTAGATAATGGTTACAATATGGTGATGCTAGCTATATTCAAAGGTTGATTATTAGAAGGTATAGTATAATTTATACTTTTATATTTATATCTATTCTCTAAATATAAATTTCTATAAATGTTATAATAAGAAGCAGGGTTATTAGGAGTTTATCTTAATTAACAGTTATAGGAGATTATTTGTTTTTACATAAAAGAAGAACTATTAAAGGCAAGGAAAGGAGGAAGTATGGTAAATGAATTTACCATACACATACATAAATATGAATCAGAATATATTTGAAATAATTAGTCAACTAGTAAGAAGATTATTATATGATGGAGATATTGTTAGAGATGAAGAGAGCTTAATTAATTCTTTGAGGGATGAAGGATATGACTTAGATGAGATTAACCAAGCTTTTGAATTTATATTTTCTTCTTCGGAAATAATAGATTTACCAGAAAAAGAACAGAAAAGAACTAAAGTTAAGGTAAATAGGTTTAGACAAAGAGTACTTGATTTTAGAGAGAGGTTTAAGTTTAGTCTAAAGGTACAAGGGATTATTATTAAGCTAAATACTTTAAATTTAATCAAAGAAGATGAACTAGAAAGAATAATAGCTAGATCCTTAGTAGAGCAGACTAGAGTTATTGATATTACAGAATTTTGGGACATATTAGAAGAGGTAATTGATAATGATTTGAGGCTACTTGCTATTACCAATCAAATTAGTGAATTTCAAGAGATAATTGATACAAAGGATAAATATTTAAATTAATCTAAGCTATGGAGGTGTTAAGATGCCTAAATCCAAGAAAAAGAAAAAATTAGTAATTGTAGAATCGCCAGCTAAAGCCAAGACAATCAGTAAGTTTTTAGGGCGAGGGTTTGAAGTAGAAGCCTCAATGGGACATGTAATAGATTTACCCAAAAGTCAATTGGGTGTGGATACTGAAAATGACTTTAAACCTAAATATATTACTATTAGAGGTAAAGGAAAGACTCTACAAAACTTGAGAAAGAAAGCTAAAAAAGCAGAAGATGTATTGTTGGCAACAGACCCCGATCGTGAAGGAGAAGCTATTTCTTGGCATTTAGCTCATGCTTTAAAGATAGATGAGAAGAGTGAATGTAGAATAGAGTTTAATGAGATCACTAAAGGGGCAATACAGAAAGCATTAAAAGAGGTTCGTTCTATTGATTTAGATAGAGTAAATGCTCAGCAAGCAAGAAGAATTTTAGATAGATTGGTCGGCTATAAGTTAAGTCCATTATTATGGCAGAAGGTTAGAAAGGGTTTGAGTGCTGGGCGAGTCCAATCTGTAGCAGTTAAGATTATCTGTGATAGAGAAGAAGAGATTGATAAATTCGAAGCAGAAGAATATTGGACAATAGATACCAAAGTAAAAGCAGGGGGCAGTGAAGAGTTTGATGCTAAGTTACATAGGATCGATAATAAGAAATTTAGAATAGCTAATCAAGAGCAGGCAGATAAGATTGCTCAAAATTTAAAAGAAGAAGAGCTGAAGATTGCTAAGATTGAAGAGAAGAAAAGAAGACGTTATCCATCTCCACCCTTTACTACAAGTACTTTACAACAACAAGCTGCTAATAAGATTAACTTTACAACTAAGAAGACTATGTATGTAGCACAACAATTATATGAAGGTTTAGAATTAGGTGCTGATGGAACTGTAGGTTTAATTACCTATATGAGAACTGATTCTACAAGAATTTCAGATGAAGCTAAAGGGCAGTTAAGAGATTTTATTAAAGGTGAGTATGGTGATAAGTATCTCTCTAAAAAAGCTAAGAGTTATAAAGCCAAATCAGGCTCTCAAGATGCTCATGAGGCAATTAGACCTACTTCGGTACATAGAACACCAGATAAGGTGAAAGATTACTTAAATAAGGAACAATATAAATTATATAGATTAATCTGGGAACGCTTTGTAGCAAGTCAGATGAGTCCAGCTGTCTATAAGACTTTGACTGTGGATATTAGAGGAGGAAGATATTCTTTATTGGCTAAAGGGTCAATAGAGTTATTTGCTGGATTTTTAAAGGTGGATAGCAGTAAACAAAGTACTAAGGATGAGCTATTACCAGAGTTGAAAGAAGGAGAAGCAATTAACTTACTCAAAGTTATTCCTGAACAGCACTTTACTCAACCACCAGCACGTTATACAGAGGCGAAGCTAGTAAAGGTTTTAGAGAAGAAGGGAATTGGGCGTCCAAGTACTTATGCGACCATTGTCGGAACTATTCAAAACCGTGGTTATGTTGAGAAGCAAAGTGGAAAATTTATAGCAACAGATTTAGGAAAGATAGTTAATGAGCTATTATCAAAGCATTTTCCACAGGTTACTGATATAGAGTTTACAGCTAAATTAGAAAGTGATTTAGATGAGATTGAATCAGGTAAGGTTGATTGGGTTAAGTTATTAAATGATTTATATTTTCCTTTTGAGCACAGGCTTGAAGAGGCTTATGAGAATATGGAAAGTGTTTCAATGGAAGAAGAGACAGATGAAGTCTGTGAAAAATGTGGAAAGAATATGGTCATTAAATATGGTCGCTATGGTAAGTTTTTGGCTTGTCCAGGATATCCAGATTGTAAGAACACTAAGCCTTTCTTGAATAAAGTAGGAATAGATTGTCCAGAATGTGGTGATGGAGAGGTAGTAAAGCGTAAGAGCAAGAAGGGCAGGGTCTTTTATGGTTGTAGTAATTATCCCGATTGTGAATTTATAAGTTGGGATGAGCCTGTTGAAGAAGAGTGTCCTGAGTGTGAAAATAATTTCTTATTAAGAAAAAGTACTAAAAAAGAAACTAAGTTATACTGTAGCAATGAAGATTGTGGATATGAAAAGATTGTATGAAGAGTGAAGAGTGAAGAGTGAAGAGTGAAGAGTGAAGAGTGAAGAGTGAAGAGTGAAGAGTGAAGAGTGAAGAGGTTTTGATAATGATTATTGTTTCACTGGTTACTCGTTACTGATTACCCGTCACTGTACTTAATAAAGGGGTGAAAAATATGTTTGAAGCAACTACTGTAATAGCTGTAAAGAAAGATGATACAGTGGCTATAGCTGGCGATGGTCAGGTTACTATGCAACATACTGTTATGAAGCATGGAGCTAGAAAGGTTAGAAAGATCTATAATGGGAAGGTATTGGCTGGATTTGCAGGGGCAGCAGCTGATGCATTTACCCTGTTTGAGAAGTTTGAGATGAAGCTAGAAGAGTATCGTGGTAATTTACAAAGAGCAGCGGTAGAACTGGCTAAAGAGTGGAGAACTGATAAGATGTTAAGAAAGTTAGAGGCTTTATTAATCGTTGCCAATAAAGAATCTTTACTCGTTATTTCAGGAACTGGAGATGTGATTGAGCCTGATGATGGTGTGACAGCTATTGGTTCAGGAGGTTCCTATGCTTTAGCTGCTGCTAGAGCTTTGATAGAATATTCTGATCTAAATCCTGCAGAAATTGCAGAGAAGTCTTTGAAGATAGCTGCAGATATCTGTATTTATACCAATGATAATATTACTGTAATGGAGATTTAATAGGGAGGTTATAAAATGGAAGAGTTAACTCCTCAGGAGATAGTTAAGAGCTTAGATAAATATATTATTGGACAAGGTAATGCCAAAAAATCAGTTGCTGTTGCAATTAGAAATAGGTATAGAAGGAAGAAATTACCTGATGAATTAAAAGATGAGGTTGTACCAAAAAATATCCTAATGATGGGACCAACAGGTGTTGGAAAAACTGAGATAGCTAGAAGATTAGCTAAATTGGTTCAAGCACCTTTCATTAAAGTTGAAGTAACTAAATTTACTGAGGTTGGTTATGTTGGTCGTGATGTAGAATCTATGATTAGAGATTTATTACAGATTGCTATTAGAATGATAAAAAAAGAGAAGATGGAGCGAGTTGAAGACAAAGCAATTAAACTTGCAGAAGATAGAATTATAGATTTACTCTTACCAAGACCTAAGAAGAAAGGAAACAACCCTTTTGGTGCATTATTTGGAGAAACAGCAGAAGAAGATGATAATTCTAATGATGAAAGAGAAGAACGTTTTGAAAGACAACGTAGTAAGTTATACCATCAGCTTAAGTTAGGAGAATTAGATGATAGAATTGTAGAGATTGAGGTAGAAGATACTCCTTCTCAGATGGTTGAAATCTTCTCTGGAGCTGGTGTAGAAGAGATGGGTGTTAACTTCCAAGATATCTTTGGAGGAATGTTTCCAACTCAAAAGAAGAAGCGTAAAGTGAGTATTGAAGAAGCTAAAGTTATTTTAAAAGAAGAAGAGGCACAGAAATTAATTGATATGGATGAAGTTAGTAGAGAAGCTATTAAAAGGGTAGAAGAGTCAGGGATTATCTTTTTAGATGAAATTGATAAGATAGCAGGGCATAATACATCTTCTAATACAGATGTTTCTAGAGGTGGGGTACAACGGGATATCTTGCCTATTGTAGAAGGTTCTACTGTAATGACCAAATATGGACCAGTAAGAACAGATCACATATTATTTATCTCTGCTGGTGCTTTTCATGTAGCTAGCCCTACAGATTTAATTCCAGAATTACAAGGGAGATTCCCAATTAGAGTAGAATTAAATAGTTTATCAAAAGAGGACTTTAAGGAGATATTAATCAAACCACAGAATGCATTGATTAAACAATATAAAGCTTTACTTAAGACTGAAGATGTAGAGATAATCTTTACGGAGGATGCTATTGATGAATTGGCAGAGATAGCTTTTAGAGTTAATGAGCAGACAGAGAATATAGGTGCTAGAAGATTACATACTATTATAGAGAAATTATTAGAAGAATTATCTTTTAAAGCTCCAGAGATAGAAGATAAGAAGGTTGTTATAGATAAGGGCTATGTTAAGGATAAACTGGATAATATAGTTGAAGACAAAGATTTGAGTAAATATATACTATAATTATTTGAAATAAAAGTATGATTTGTGTATAATTTGATTAACTCCAATGTAAAATCGGTGAGGGTTAAGGGGGAAAAGTCTATGGAAGAGTTACTAAATAAGACCCGTAAGATAAATAGGTTAATTCAAAGATCTGCTGGTCATCCTGTTAACTTTGAAGAGATGTCTCATGTTTTAAGTGAGACTATTGAGGCTAATGTGTACATAGTAGATGAAAATGGAAAATTGTTAGGGTATACTTTGATTGATGCTTTTGAATGTGATTTGATGTTTGAGGAGGTTATTAGCTCAGAACAGTTCCCTAGAAGTTATAATGATTGGCTATTGGGTATCTATCATACTCGTTCTAATTATGAACAACAAGAGGGACTATGTGTATTTAAAGATAAAGAAGAATGTATTTTTAAACATAAGCTCACAACAGTTGTTCCTATTAATGGTGGAGGAGAAAGATTAGGTACTTTGATAGCTGCTAGATTTGGTAAAGAGTTTGATTCCAATGATTTATTATTAGCTGAGTATGGAGCTACTGTAGTTGGAATGGAGATATTAAGGTTAAGAAGTGAGAAGATGGAAGAAGAAGCTCGGAAAAAAGCAGCAGTAGATATAGCTTTACAGACCCTATCATATTCTGAATTAGAAGCTGTTGAGCATATCTTTGAAGAATTAGATGGGACAGAAGGTTTGTTAGTTGCAAGTAAGATTGCAGATAGAGTAGGTATTACTCGTTCTGTTATAGTTAATGCTTTAAGGAAATTTGAAAGTGCTGGTGTAATAGAATCAAAATCCTTAGGGATGAAGGGAACATATATTAAAATTTTAAATGATCGCCTAATTGAGGGTCTAGATAAATTCAAGTAAAGTCTTTACTCAAAGAGATAAAGAGAAAGTATAAGAATATTCTTATACTTTCTCTTTATGTTGAATAAATTAACTTTTAAATCTTTGTTAATAAAGTATTTTTACATATATTATTCAAAATATTTATTAATATTTAAAGAGATATTGTAGTATAAAGACATAACTAGTATAATAGATTAAGATATCTTAAACATTTAAGTTATAGCATATTTAAAAATATTATACTTAAGATATACCAAATGAATAATCATTAATAATTAATTTTTTTTGAAAAGGGCACACTTATTGAAAGGTAAGGTCGCAAAACTGAGGGTCTAAGGTATAATCTTATACTATGATTGCCAGATTACCAAAAGAGGTTAGGGGTGTATAATTCTATGCTATTCCTTTCATGATTTTGAGGAATAGCTTTTTTTAACTTGAATTTATAATTTAAACAGCAGATGTTTTTATCTAAATTATTTATTCTAAATATATAGATATTTTTTAGGTAATATGTTCTAGGCTAATATAATTTTTGTTTTCCTTGGATTAATATTTAAACTTTATAACAAAGTACTAGTTTAATGAAGTTTATTAGGTTTGACAATTTATAATGATACCTATAAAATTAAAGAGTGAAATATTATACTTTAAAGTAAGTAAATTTAATAGTAGGTTAGTTGTACGATAGGAGCTATCCTATGTAAGTTATTTTTATATATTAAATTAGGTTTTAGTTTAAAAATTATTTATAGATCTCCAAGTCTAAAATGTAATTTAAAAATTTTAAAATCATTTTCAGACCTCACTCTAACTCTCTCCTACCTTAGGAGAGAGGACTAAAGCATC
>NZ_JBSQYM010000002.1:0-46446 GCF_055140805.1 Orenia sp. | reverse complement strand
AGATGTGTATAAGAGACAGAGAAATAATAGTTATTTTGAACTATGATGAGGTGATTTTTACAACAGAAGACATTAATAATGTTAATCATTTTAAGCATAAGTTATTATTAGGAAGTAAAAAAATTCCCCAAGTAGATTTAGAAGTTAAAACAGATGTTGTTGATAAAATATTCCCCTGGAAGAAGACTCTAAAGAATCCCAATATTGCTTGTTTAGATTTTTCTAAAATAGGTAAAGAATTTTATTTAAGGCAACGTGAAGATGGAGATCGGTTTTATCCTTTAGGAATGAAAGGTAGTAAGAAGGTTAAAGATTTCTTGATTGATGAGAAAATTCCAATAAATCAAAGAGATAGGGTGCCAGTTTTTACGACTTTAGAAGGCGATATTTTCTGGTTAGGTGGACTTAGAGTAGATGATAGATTTAAAATTACAGATAAAACAGAGAAGATTCTAATGATTGAGATTATAACTTAAGGAGGAATTATAGTGTTAGAAGGAATTATTGAAGAAATATTAATTGAAGAAGATGAACTACAAGAAAGGATTGCCCAATTAGGAAAAAAGATAACTGATTATTATAACCAAGATGATGATATAGTTATGGTCTGTATTTTAAGGGGTGGGGTAATGTTTATGGCTGATTTAGCTCGTAAAATTAAACTACCAGTAATCCTTGATTTTATGGATGTTACTAGTTATGAGGGTGGAACCACTACTACAGGAAATGTTAGAATTATCAAAGATTTAGAGGAGAGTATTGGAGATAAGCATGTGTTAATTGTAGAGGATATTATTGATACTGGTTTGACTTTAAAGCATGTAATTAATATGTTAAAAACTCGTAATCCTAAGAGTATTAAGGTCTGTACTTTATTGGATAAACCAGAACGTAGGACAGAAAAGCATGTCGAAATAGATTGGAATGGATTTGAAATTCCAAATAAATTTGTGGTAGGTTATGGGTTGGATTATGAAGAGAGATATAGAAATGTACCATTTATCTTTGTTCCTAAACCAGAAGTATATGAAGGGTAGTATATTTTAATTATTTTGTACTTTGATTAAGCTGGTTGCTTAATTGAACTTATGTAATTGATTAGTTTGCTATAACTTCTTTAATATGGTATAATAAATAATTGTGAAATTATATGATTTTATTTTTATGTGTTTGGGGAAGGAGGATTAATAGTTGAAGAAATTTTCAAAGAGTATAGGCTTTTATTTGATAATCATTGCAATTGGTGTTTTAATAGCTCAATATATTATTGCGCCTAATCAACCTAGTGAAGAAATTACTTATAGTCAATTTATAAATAAAGTCGAATCAGGTAAGATTAAAAATGTTACAATTATAGGTGAGAATGTAGTTCAGGGTAAATTAGAAGGTAGAACTTTTAAGATTAATATTCCTGGGACTATCGAAAAAGTTGAAGAGATACTAAGGACTAATGAAGTAGATATTGAGACCAGACCTGAGCCAGAACCACCTTGGTGGACAGGTGTTTTTGCTTACTTATTACCTACTGTAATTTTAATTGCAGCTTGGATCTTTATTATGAATAAGATGCAAGGTGGAGGCAATAAAATGATGTCTTTTGGTAAGAGTAAAGCAAGGTTACATGATAATGAAAAGAAGAAGGTTACCTTTGATGATGTAGCTAATTATGAAGAGGTAAAGGAAGAGTTAGTTGAAGTTGTAGAATTCTTAAAAAACCCTGAAAAGTTCAGTAAATTAGGTGCTACGATACCAAAGGGGGTATTATTAGTAGGGCCTCCAGGAACAGGTAAGACCTTAATGGCTAGAGCTGTTGCTGGTGAAGCTGGAGTACCTTTCTTTATTATCAGTGGTTCTGATTTTGTGGAGATGTTTGTAGGTGTTGGTGCTTCCCGTGTTAGAGATTTATTTGAACAGGGTAAAAAGAATGCACCATGTATTATCTTCATTGATGAGTTAGATGCTGTAGGTCGCCAACGTGGAGCAGGTGTAGGTGGAGGTCATGATGAACGTGAACAGACCTTAAACCAACTATTAGTTGAGATGGATGGATTTGAAGCCAATGAGGGAATTATCTTGATGGCTGCAACTAACAGACCTGATGTATTGGACCCTGCATTATTAAGACCGGGTCGTTTTGACCGTCAAGTCACTGTTGATCGACCAGATTATAAAGGTAGAAAAGGTGTCTTAGAGATACATGTTAAGAATAAACCATTAGCTGACGATGTAGATTTAGGTGTATTAGCTCGTAGAACGCCTGGTTTTACTGGTGCTGATATGGAGAATTTAGCTAATGAAGCGGCTATTTTAGCTGCTCGCCGTGATAAAGATAGAATTGGTATGTTAGAATTTGATGATGCTATTGACCGTGTTATTGCTGGTCCTCAGAAGAAGAGTAAGATTATCAATGATAAGGAAAGAGATATAGTATCCTATCACGAAACTGGTCATGCTTTATTAGGAGAATTATTAGAGCATGCTGATCCAACTCATAAAGTGACGATTATTCCTCGAGGTAGGGCAGGTGGATTTACTATCAACCTTCCAACAGAGGATAAAAGCTTTATTACCAAGTCTGAGTTATTAGACAAGGTTACTATGCTATTAGGAGGAAGAGTAGCTGAAGAGGTCTTCCTTGATGATGTTAGTACTGGTGCTCAAAATGACTTAGAGCGTTCTACTAAGATTATTAGAAATATGATTACCGATTATGGAATGAGTGAAAAGCTTGGACCTTTAACTTTAGGTCAAAAACATAATGAGCAGGTATTCTTAGGTAGAGATATTTCACGTAGTCGCAATTACAGTGAAGAGGTTGCTTCACAGATTGATAAAGAAGCTAGAGAGTTGGTAGAAAAGTGTTATGAGATGGCTAAAACTATCTTAACAGAGAATAGAGACATGGTTGAAGATATGGTAGCTGAGTTAAAAGAGCAAGAGACTTTAAATAGAAGAGAGATTAAAGCTATTATTAGTAAATATAAGCCTGGGTTCTATGATGATCTTGAAGAAGATTATTGGGATTTAGAAAAAGAAGATAATAATAAAGAAGAATAAATTTTAACCGCTAGCAATTAATTGCTAGCGGTTTTTTTTAAGGAAATTATAATTTAAAGTCTATTGCTAAGTTATAGGTTCGTGAATCTAGAATAAAATTTAGCCATAATGCTATATAGAGATAATGGTACACTTTCGTGTCAGGAATCTGGAATCAGTCTGTTTTACTGATAACTGGTTCCTGATTCCTAAAACAGTCCCAATATATCCATTAAGTTTCATTTTGAATTCACATACCTATAGTTTGAGCTTAAGTTTGAGTAAAATACGTTACTATTAGGTGATTATATGTTTTTTAATTATTCTTGACTAATAAAAAAGGTATGTGTTATAATCAAGTCAAAAGAGAGTCATAAGACTGGCGGATAATTATGGATATAACCATAGGGGATTATGACATATATATGGCTTAGCCGACCGCCTGGGCAGATAGTATGAAAAGACTATTTGCTCAGGTGGTTTTTTATATTTAGTTAGCAGTAGTGATTGAGAAAAAGAGAAGATTAGAACTTGTTTTAGATTAGAGAAATTAGTAGTTATAAAAAGTAGGAATAGAGGATAAACAGCCAAAAGTAATGAAATATTAAAAGTAATGATAATTTAAAAGGGGGAGATAAAATGAGTTATAAGTCTGATATTGAAATTGCACAAGAGGCTAAGATGTTACATATTAAAGAGATAGCTGCCAAGCTGGGGTTAAGTGAAGAGGATATTGAATTATATGGTGATTATAAAGCAAAGATTAAGTTAGAGACATATCAAAGATTGATGGAGCAAGAAAAGACGGCTAAGTTAATCTTGACTACGGCAATTAATCCAACTCCAGCAGGAGAAGGAAAATCAACAACTACTGTAGGGTTAGGTCAGGCTTTAAATAAGATAGGAAAGAATACTGCTATTGCATTACGTGAACCCTCTTTAGGACCATGTATGGGAATCAAAGGCGGGGCAGCGGGTGGAGGTTATGCACAGGTTGTACCGATGGAGGATATAAATCTACACTTTACAGGTGATATTCATGCTATTGGAATAGCTCATAATCTATTATCAGCAGCGATTGACAATCATATTAAACAAGGAAATGAATTGAATTTAGACCCAACTAAGATTAATTTTAAGCGGGTAGTAGATATGAATGATCGTGCTTTAAGAGAGGTAGTAGTAGGTCTTGGTGGAACAGCCAATGGTCAACCCCGTCAAGATGGTTATATGATTACTGTAGCTTCTGAAGTAATGGCAATCTTATGTTTAGCTGAGGGAATCTTAGATTTAAAAGAGAGATTGGGCAAGATGGTTGTAGCTTATAGTCATGATGGAGAAGCTATTACAGCTAAGGATTTAAAGGTAGCGGGTGCAATGGCGGCTTTATTAAAAGATGCAATTAAGCCTAATTTAGTTCAGACTTTAGAGAATACTCCTGCCTTTATTCATGGTGGTCCTTTTGCCAATATAGCACATGGTTGTAATAGTGTTATGGCTACTAAGTTAGCCCTTAAAACTGCTGATTATGTAGTTACAGAGGCTGGATTTGGAGCAGATTTAGGAGCAGAGAAGTTCTTTAATATCAAATGTCGTTTTGCAGATTTAGCTCCTGATGCAGTTGTAGTAGTAGCTACGGCTCGTGCTTTAAAGCTTCATGGTGGTGTCAGTAAGGATGAATTAAACGAGGAGAACTTGGATGCATTGGCAGCAGGCTTAGAGAATTTAGAGAAGCATATTGAGAATGTACAGAAGTTTGATGTGCCTTTAGTTGTAGCTATCAATGAGTTCCCAACAGATACAGAGGGCGAATTGAATTTAATTAAAGAGCGTTGTGAAGAGCTGGGTGTAGAAGTAGCCTTATCCCAAGTTTGGGCTAAAGGTGGAGAAGGTGGAATTAAGTTGGCTGAGAAGGTATTGGAGTTAATTGAGCAGCCAAGTGATTTTAAAGTATTGTATGATGTTGAAGATTCTATTGAAGAGAAGATAACTAAGATTGCTACTGAAATCTATGGAGCAGCTAAAGTCAACTTTACAGCTAAAGCTAAGAAGGATATCAAGCAATTAATTAAGGATGGTTTTGATAAGATGCCAATCTGTATGGCTAAGACGCCTGTTTCATTATCAGATAATCCTGCACTAAAGGGAAGACCGATGGGTTTTGAAATAACAGTGAGAAAGATTAATGTATCTGCAGGAGCGGGATTTTTAGTAGCATTAACAGGAAATGTAATGACAATGCCAGGGTTGCCTAAGCGACCTGCTGCTGAGAATATAGATATTGATGAAAATGGAAAAATTACTGGTTTATTCTAAAGCAGTAACAGGTGACGAGGAAGTAGTTAAGAGTTAAAAATATTAGTATTTAATTTATATTTTGGGTTGAAAGTATTAGAGTTAATTAGTATAATGGTAACGAGTTGAATTATTTAAGCTCAAAGAACAATTGAATATTTCGCTTGGATCCCAAAGGACTGAGACGGTTAAGTTGAGATTAGGATAACTATACCTAGTTGTATCTAGTTATGTTTATAAATGGCCCTCTTATCCCCCTTGTGGATATGGGGGCTTCTTCTATTTTGGGGGTAAACTTTTGAATAAGAAAAGAGTATAGGCTATCTACTAAAAGAGAAGAGAAGAACTTGATTTTTAGAGATAAGTGAGCTTAAAAAGATATTAAATGGGGTGATAGAATGAGAAGGGACTTTACGACAGTGACAACCTTACAAGAGAGGAAAGAGTCAGGAGATAAGATTACAATGTTGACAGCTTATGACTATCCAACAGCTAAGCTGATTGACCAAGCAGGGATTGATATTATCTTGGTTGGAGATTCTTTGGGGATGGTTGTTTTAGGATATGAAAATACCCTAGCAGTTACTATTGAAGATATGATTCATCATAGTAAAGCCGTAACTAGAGCAACTGAAAGGGCTATGGTTGTTACTGATTTACCTTTTATGGCTTATAAGATAGGTGATGTCAGTCAGACTGTCCAAAATGCTGGTCGTATTATTAAAGAGAGCGGAGCAATGGCTGTTAAACTAGAAGGTGGCAGCGAAATATCAGAAGAGGTAAGGTCTATTATCAAAACGGGGATTCCGGTAATGGGACACTTGGGTCTTACTCCGCAAGCTGTCAATCGATTTGGTGGATTTAAGGTGCAAGGTAGAGAAGAAGCAGCTGCTAAGAAATTAATAGAAGATGCCTTGGTTTTAGAACAATCTGGTGTTTTTGCTATAGTGTTAGAGTGTATACCAGCAGAATTAGCAAGAGAAATTACTGAGCAATTATCTATCCCTACTATTGGTATCGGAGCAGGAAGAGATTGTGATGGTCAAGTATTGGTCAGTCAAGATATGTTAGGGGTTTCATTAGATTTTACCCCTAAATTTGTGAGAAAGTATGCTGACTTAAATCAGCAGATGAGTATCGCTTTTAGAAATTATAAGAAAGAAGTTGAGAATGGGAGTTTTCCTAATCAAGAGGAGAGCTTTAATTAACATAGGCTTTTAAGTCTGAAATGAAATTTGAATGTGTTTTTATGGATAGATAATGCGACACTTCGTGTCGAGCGTGAGCTATGAGTGTGTGTAAAGTCTCTTTTTATTGGGGTTTACTCACACTCACACACCTACTCACTCACGCTAATTTTAAAAGTGTCGCAATATCCCCATAAAGTCTCATTTAAAATTACATATCTGTAAGAAGAATATTCAAGATAGAGTGAGAAGTTAAGTTGTATAATCGCAAAGGAGGATCTATATGGAAATCTTCAAGACTATTTCTGAAATTAGAAGTTATGTTAAGCAAGAGAGAAGAGCAGGAAAGACTATTGGGTTTGTTCCCACTATGGGATACTTACATCAGGGACATTTAACTTTAATGAAAGAAGCTAAAAAGGATAATGACATTGTAATTGTCAGTATTTTTGTCAATCCGACTCAGTTTGGTCCAACAGAAGATTATGAAGAGTATCCTCGTAATTTAGAAGGAGATGCTACTTTGGCTAAAGAAGTAGGAGTAGACATTATCTTTGCTCCAGAGGTTGAGGAAGTTTATTTTAAGGGTGCTGTGACTACAGTTAGAATAGATGGATTAACTGATAGGCTCTGTGGAGCTTCTAGGGTTGGTCATTTTGATGGGGTTTGTACTATAGTAACTAAGTTATTTAACATTGTTAATCCTGATAAGGCTTATTTTGGTCAGAAGGATGCTCAACAGGTTTTGGTTATTAAGAGGATGGTAGCAGATTTAAATATTGATATAGAAGTAGTAACAGTGCCAATTGTTAGAGAAGCTGATGGTTTGGCTATGAGTTCTAGAAATAAATATTTAAATCAGACAGAAAGAGAAGCTGCTTTGGTCTTATATAAGTCTTTGCAACAGGCTCAGCAATTAATTGCATCTGAGAAAGTTGATGCTAAGTTGATTAAAGAAGAGATGATAAAGTTGATTAATCAAGAGCCTTTGGCTAAGATTGATTATGTTGAAATAGTAAATCAGAATAACTTAGAGGAAATAAATAGAGTTGAAGGTAAAGTTTTGATTGCTTTAGCTGTGTATATAGGAGAGACTAGATTGATTGATAATCTAATGTTAGAGCTTAAAAATTAATATTATTTAATTCAATAGGTTTAAACTAATAATTATATGGGAGGTATAACTTATGTTAAGAATGATGCATAAATCAAAAATTCATCGAGCCACAGTAACTGATGCCAATTTAAATTATCTAGGGAGTATTACTATCGATGAAGAATTGATGGAAGCAGCTGATATTCTTCCTAATGAGAGGGTACAGGTTGTTAATAATAACAATGGAGAACGCTTAGAAACTTATGTTATTGCTGGTAAGAGAGGTTCAGGAGTTATCTGTTTAAATGGGGCGGCAGCTAGAAAGGCTCAAAGAGGGGATACTGTAATTATAATCTCCTATGCCCTGATGGATGAGAGTGAAACTAGAGAAGTAAGCCCTAAAGTAGTGTTAGTTGATGAAGATAATCAGATTGTTTCTTAGTATGATTGGGGATTGATACAAAAGAGAGATATTACGACACTTTGTGTCGAGTGTGAGCTATGACTGTGAGTGTGTGTAAAACTTCTTTTTATTAGGGTTTACTCACACTCACATACCCACTCACGCTAATTTTAAAAGTGTCGCAATATCCCATTGCGCGATAAGTATCAATTTATAACAAACGAAATGATTAGATATTAATTGTTAAAAATTAAGGAGGAATATTAATGAAGTTTACAGTAAGACAATTAACGATAACTGGAATACTAGGAGCGATATCGTTGTTGCTTGGTTCAACACCCTTAGGTTTTATTCCAGTCCCTACTCCAGCGGGATCAGCTACTATTATGCATATTCCAGTAATTATTGGAGCGATTATGGAAGGTCCCTTAGTAGGAGGTTCTGTTGGTTTGATATTTGGACTCTTTAGTTTCTTGCGTGGTGGTGCTGCATTATTCTCAGATCCGATAATTGCTATTGTTCCAAGGGTTTTGATTGGCATATTTGCTGCATATTTTTATATTTTTATTAAGAATAATTTAATAGGAACAGGTATAGCGGCTGTAGTAGGTACCTTAACTAATACAATTGGTGTCTTATCATTAGCAGTAATAAGAGGCTATTTACCTAATTGGGAGACAGCTGCTACTATCGCCGTTACTCATGGGATTCCAGAGGTTATAATCGCGGTATTAATAACAGTATCTATTGCTAAAGGTATAGAGAAGTCTCGTTTGGTGGCTTGATTTCAACAGGTGATAAGTTAATATATAGTAAAAGGAGTAGGGAAATTATTCCTATTCTTTTTTTATTTTAAAGGGCAAAATTATTAATCAAAATAATCGTTTTATGGTATTCTAATAAAAAGGAGGTAAGAGAATGAGCAAGTTTTATACCAGTAAAAATAATAATTATGGTAAAGAGATTGATTATGCAAAAGTTACTAATCTATTTAATAGTTTAATTTCTGCCAAAGGATATGGAGTTTTATTAGATTGTGTTGTTCCTCAAATCCGTAATGTCGATTATCCCCATGGGATTTCTAAACCTATACCTTTTTTAAGAGCAGTAAATTTAGAGGATAAATTAATGTTGGTGATGGTAGAGTATAAGCTCTATGTTCCAGGTGCTGAAAATGATCAAGAATTGGCCTTGGAGATAAATAAAGATGATTTTAAGGTATTTAAAAAAGAGGATGAGATTAATTTTCTTTATCATGATGATAAGGTGATTGAGATTAAATTACATAATTCCTTTGATTTCTCTTATGATCTAGATGATGAAGAGGTACTTCCTACATTATTATTTATTGATTGGGTTAGTAGCCCTTTTATTTAATGATTATTAAGACTTATAGAATATGATTTATGAGGGATTGAATGTAGTTTAAGGTTGAGTAAATTTAAGAGTATAAAGCAGATAATAGTTTAAACTTAACCTTAAACTTTAGATGAAACTGATATAAACATAATTATTCTAAAAAGCTGTTAAATAACCATTATTAGTAGACCAATAGCTATAAAATTATAGTTTAACTTTTGCAAATTATTCTATTTGTGTTATAATTAATTAAATAAGAATGCGGTTACAATATAATAGTTATTTAGAGGTTTGGAGGAGAAAAAATGTTAGAAAAAGATTATAATTCAATTATCGAGCAATTGGTAGAATGGATTAGAGCTAGGGTAACAGAGGCAGGCTGTAGTGGAGCAGTAGTTGGTTTAAGTGGTGGGATTGATTCAGCAGTAACGGCTACTTTATGTAAGAAGGCTTTTCCAGATAATACTTTGGGTGTAATTATGCCTTGTTATAGCAATCCACAAGATGCTTTGGATGCTAAGGCAGTAGCTGAAGAATTTGATATCCCTTATAAGGTAGTTGATTTAAGCTCTACTTTTGATCAGTTGCTAGAATCAATTGAGGGTAAGGCTGATGTAGAGAAGAGTATGGCTGTTGCTAATATCAAACCTAGATTAAGAATGACTACTCTTTATTATCATGCTAGTATCAATAATAGTTTGGTAGTAGGTACTGATAATAGAAGTGAATTGAAAGTTGGCTATTTTACTAAATTTGGTGATGGTGGTATTGATATTGCACCTTTAGGTAATTTAGTTAAATTAGAGGTGCGAGAGGTGGCTAAACTTTTAGGAGTCCCAGAACAGATTATTACAAAAGCTCCATCTGCAGGGTTATGGGGTGGACAGACAGATGAGTCTGAAATGGGGATTAGTTATGAAGAATTAGATCAATATATCCTAACAGGTGAAGCAGAACCTAGAGTTAAGAAGATAGTTGATGATTTGGCTGCTAAGAATGCTCATAAGTTAAAGAGTATTCCTATTCCTTCATTTTAAATGAATATATATGATAATTTTTAGGAGTGAACATCTTGTTCACTCCTATTTTCTTTTCATATTATGATAAATATGTTATAATGTTTTCATATTATAAAAATGGAGGTTGAGAGATGGGGCAGACGTTAGTTCAGTCAGTAGATAGAGCGTTGAGGATTTTAGAATTATTGGTAGAACAGAAGCAATCAATGAATTTAAGCGAGATTAGTGAAATAGTAGATTTAAATATTAGTACTGTACATAGGCTATTAAATACATTGATATATAGAGGTTTTGTTGCAAAAGAGGAAACTGGCAGATATAAGTTGGGGGTTCGTATCTTTGAGATAGTTAGTATTTTAGAAGATTCTTTAGATTTAAAAGCTATAGTTCGTCCTTATTTAAAAGATATTGTGGATGAATGTAATGAAACTGCTAACCTGGTTATCTTAGATCAAGGAGAGGTAGTTTATATTGATCAAGTTGAATCAACTAATTTAGTCAGAATGTTTGCTAATATTGGGAGTAAGGGGCCTGCCCATTCTTTAGGTGCTGGTAAGGTCTTGTTGGCTTATTTAGATGAGAATGAATTGAATAAAGTATTAAAAGAGGTGGAATTGACTAAATTTACTTCTGAAACTCTTACTGATATCAAGGAGCTGAAAGAAAATTTAAAGCAGATTCGATTACAAGGTTACGCTATTGATTTTGAAGAGATGGAAGAAGGAGTTAGGTGTGTTGCAGCACCTATTAAGAATGGTGATGGAGAGGTGATTGCTGCTATTAGTGTCTCTGGTCCTAATATTAGAATTACTGATAAGTTTTTATATAATAAATTAATTCCCTTAGTGACAAGTAAGGCTATGGAGATTTCAAAAAATATTGGAGGTATAAGAATTAAAGGCTGATTGTATAATACTTTGTAGATGGAGGAAAATTAGATGGTGAGAAATAAAATATTGATTTTTGAACATGAAAAGGGATTGCATGCGAGGGTAGCAGCCTTAATAGTTCGTGAATCGATTCAACTACAGAATAAATATAAAGATAAATTATTTATAGGTAGAAGTGAAAATGATCTACTTCCTGCAACAAGTTTAATCTCAGTTATCTCTAGTAATATAAAGTATGGAGATAGGATAGTGATAGTCAGTAAAGGTGATAATGCTGATAAGTCTATAGAAGAGTTTGCGGAATTTTTAAAAGGCAAATTCGATTTAGATGACAAACAGACAAGAGATGAGATTGACCAGGTTCTTCAAGAGACTACTTTAACTATGGATAAAGTTTTTAATAATATCGCCAATGGTGTAATTGTCGTTGATCAGGAAGGTGTAATCACTAGTTTCAACCCTGCTGCTGAAAAAATTACAGGCTTATCAGCTAATAGAGTGATTGGTGAAGATATAAATTCTGTTATCTATAACTCTAAACTCAAAGAGATAATTAAATCTGGTCAAGCTGAGCTAGGTAAGAGGCAAGAGATTAGTGGTGCAACTATTGTCACCAATAGAAATCCGATATTTTCTAATGGTCAGATTATTGGAGCGATTGCCGTCTTTCAGGATATCTCCACTATAGAGAGGTTATCTGGGGAATTAAAAGAGGTAAGAGCACTAAAAGAGAGGCTTCATTTAATTTTAGAATCGGTGCAAGATGGAATCTGTGTTGTTGATAGAGAAGGTGCTATTGAATACCTTAATCCAACTTATGCCAAAATGTTAGATGTAAATATAGATACTGTAGTTGGACGCAAATTAGAAGAGGTCAATCATGATAAGACCTACCAGCAGGTTTTAGAGACAGGTGAGAGTATAACAGGAGTTGTAACAGAGAAAGATAATGATTTGGTTATTATATTTAACATATATCCTATCCAAGTAGATAGAGAGATAGAAGGGGCTGTTTTAGTAGCAAAGAAGAAGATAGAGATAGAGAAACTAGCTGATCGGCTAAAGGAACTATCGGCTAAAGCTGAATATTTAGAACAGGAATTAAAGAGAGAAAGAGAGCTAGACTCTTCTTTTCAAAGGATCATTGGAAGAAGTGGAGTCTTAAAGGATTCTCTAGTTAGAGCATCTAAAGCAGCTGAAACAACATCGACAGTTTTAATCAGAGGTGAAAGTGGTACTGGCAAGGAGTTGGTAGCTGAAGCAATTCACTATGCTAGTAATAGAAAGGATAAGCCTTTTATTAGAGTTAATTGCGCAGCTATTCCCTCTAATTTGATAGAAAGTGAACTTTTTGGACATGAAAAAGGAGCTTTTACTGGTGCTATTAATAAAAAAATTGGGAAATTTGAACTTGCTGATGGCGGTACTATCTTTTTAGATGAGATTGGGGAATTATCTGTTGAATTACAGGTTAAATTATTAAGAGTATTACAAGAGAGAGAGTTTGAAAGAGTTGGAGGAATAGAGCGAGTCTCTGTTGATATCAGGGTAATTACAGCTACTAATAGAAATTTAGAAGAGATGATTCAAGATAATAAATTCAGAGAAGATTTATATTATCGCTTAAATGTTATACCGATTATTTTACCACCACTTAGGGAGAGAAAAGATGATATACCTGTGCTTGTAAATCATTTCTTAGACAAACTATCTGAAAGGTTGAATAAGAAAGTTGATATTATTTCCCAAGAGGCTTTAGAGATATTAACTAACTATTCCTGGCCTGGTAATGTTAGGGAGTTACAGAATATTGTTGAAAGGGGAATTAATTTCACCGATAGTCAGGAGATTACCCTTGATGATTTGCCTGATTATATAAGAAATAATTATCAACAACAGAAATCTCTAATCAATCTAACCTCTGAGGGAGAAATAGCTAGTATAGAAGAGTATGAACGAGAGATTATTAAGCAGGCTTTAGAGAAATACAAAAGTTTTAATGCTACTGGTAAAGTTTTAGGAGTTACTCATAAGACTGTAGCTGCTAAAGCCAGAAAGTATGGATTGGTTAAAGAGTAGTTGGTAAAAAAGAACGATCAGTTGGTAAAAAGTATCAACTAAATCATTTTATTAAATGAATAAAAATTATATATTTTGATTTTAGAATGATTTTAAGGTTTTATTTACTCATTTAGAGCTTTTTATACTTATTATTTATAAATATATAGTTTTTTATAATTTATTCTTTAATATACTATTTTTTAAACCTTTTTTTGGGCAATTAGATTTATTTTTGGTATTTTGGAATGGAACTTGCATTAAATAATTAGTGTATGACCGCAGATATAATTTTGTTAAAATTTTAAATTTAAAATATAAATTATTTGGAGGTATTCAAATGGTAGAGAAAAAAGTTGTAATTAAAAATGAAACAGGTATTCATGCACGTCCAGCATCTATGATTGTTCAATTAGCTAATAAGTATGGTGCTGAGGTTACTCTTGAAAAAGATGGAAATGAAGTTAATGCTAAAAGTATCATGGGAATTATGAGTTTAGGTGTTAGTAAAAGTACTGAGGTTACTGTCAAAGCAGAAGGAGAAGATGCTCAAGGTGCAGTTGATGCATTAGTTGAATTGTTAGAAAGTGGTTTTGGAGAATAGGAAAGGAGTTGACAGTAATGAGTAAAGAGTTAATGGGGACGGCAGCTTCTCCAGGAATAGCAATTGGTAAGGTTTTAATTTTAGAAGAAGAGAATCTTGATTATCAAAAGAAGACTGTTGAAGATGTAGAAGGTGAAAAAGTAAGATTACACGATGCTTTAGAAGAATCTAAGGAACAATTGCAGCTTATTAAAGATAAAGTTGAAAGAGAGATGGGAAATGATAAAGCTGAGATATTTCAAGCCCATCTATTGGTATTATCAGATCCAGAATTAATTTCGGCTGTTGAAAGTAAAATTGATAGTGCAAAGGTAAATGCAGAAGCAGCTTTAGATGAAACTGTAGAACAATTTGCTACTTTGTTTGCAAATATGGATAATGACTACATGAGGGAAAGAGCGAGTGATATCCGTGATGTAGGAAGTAGAATTTTAAAGAATTTATTGGGCATAGACAGTATCAATTTAGCTACTTTAGATGATGAGGTAGTATTGATTGCAGATGATTTGACTCCTTCTGATACAGCTCAAGTTAATAAAGATAAGGTTTTAGGTTTTGCTACAAAAATTGGAGGTAGAACTTCTCATACTGCAATTATGGCACGTTCTTTAGAATTACCTGCTGTAGTTGGAGTTAGTGAGATTTTAGATATAGTAGAAAATGGAGACCAAATTATTGTTGATGGGGTAGATGGTGATATTATCATTAATCCTACTGATGAGCAATTGGCTTCATATAATAAGAAAGCTGAAGAATATGAGCAAAGAAAGGCTAGATTGGCTCAACTTAAAGATTTAGCTGGAGAGACTAAAGATGGACACAGAGTTGAATTAGTAGCTAATATAGGAACTCCTAAAGATGTTAAAGGTGCTTTGACTAATGGGGCTGAAGGCATTGGATTATTCCGTAGTGAGTTCTTATATATGGACAGAGACTCTTTTCCTACTGAAGAAGAGCAATTTGAGTCTTATAAAGAAGTAGCAGAAAAGATGGAAGGTCCAGTTGTAATCAGGACTTTGGACATTGGTGGAGATAAGGAATTATCATACTTAGACTTACCTGAAGAGATGAATCCATTCCTTGGTTATAGAGCTATTAGAATCTGCTTAGATAGAACAGATATCTTCAAAACTCAATTAAGAGCTATTTTAAGGGCTAGTGCATATGGAGAAGTGAAGATTATGTATCCAATGATTTCTGCATTAGAGCAATTAAGAGCAGCTAATGGGGTTTTAGAAGAGGTTAAAGAAGAGCTAAAAGCTGAAAATGTGGACTTTGATGAAAATCTTGAAGTTGGAATGATGATTGAGATTCCAGCAGCAGCTATGATAGCTGATATATTGGCTAAAGAGACAGATTTCTTCAGTATTGGTACTAATGATTTGATTCAATATACAACTGCTACCGATAGAATGAATGAAAATATCTCTCATTTATATCAACCATTCCATCCAGCATTATTACGTTTAATTAAACGTGTTGTAGAAGCAGCTCATGGAGAAGGTAATTGGGCAGGAATGTGTGGAGAGATGGCAGGAGATAAGAGATTAGCTCCTTACCTTCTAGGAGTAGGATTAGATGAGTTTAGTATGAGTGCTGTTTCTATTCCAGAGGTTAAAGACCAAATTAGAAATATGACTTTAGAAGATGCAAAAGAGATTGCTCAAAAAGCATTGACTTTCTCAACTGCTGAGGAAGTTGAAGCTTTTTTAAGTAATATATAAACATACAATTTTAGAATTACTCCTCAAAAAAGCAACTGTGCAGGCAGTTGCTTTTTTATAATTATTTTGTATATTTTATTTAATCACGATATAATGGTAGATAATAACTTATAATAAGAAGGTGATAATCATGTTTTTGAGGTTATTATTATTATTTACTATAGTTCCCATGGTTGAATTATCAATATTGATTAATTTAGGTGGTTATATAGGTCCTCTGGCTACACTTGGTCTAGTTGCTTTAACTGGGATAATAGGTGTTAGTTTAGCCCGTGAGCAAGGATTTGTAGTAATAAGTAAGATTAGAAGTTCACTGGATAAAGGAAAGTTGCCTGCTGATAGTTTAATTGAAGGGTTGTTAATCTTAATTGGTGGAGTAATGCTTTTAACTCCAGGACTATTAACTGATATTACTGGTTTTTTATTGATTATACCTATAACTAGAAATGTGATTAGAGATATAGTCAAGAGTAAATTTAAAGTACACATTAATCATCGTTATACTTCTTTTACTCATCAGGATAGGGGTAGTAATTACTCTGAAGTTAGACATAAAGAAGATGATGAATGGGAAGATTTATCTGAATCAATAGATGTAGATTATGAAGAGATAGATTAGAAGAAGCTGGTATTATACCAGCTTCTTTATATTTTGAATTGTTCCATTAATTCAGTTAAGTGTTGTGCCATATCAGCTAATTCATGAGAGGAATTATTGATATTTTGAGACATAGATTGAATATCAATAATAGAATTGCTAACATTAGTACTTTTATCAGTCAATTCTTCAGTAGAATTAGAAGCCCCTTGTATACATGAAGATGTTTGATTGATAGATTCTTGAATTTGATTGAAGGATTTGCCTGCTTTTTCAATAAGTTCATTCCCTAACTCTGCTTTTTGGGAGATATTAATGATTGAGTCCAAACTATTTTGAGAGTTATACTGGGTTTCTTTAATTAATTTAGCAATCTTCTCTGTAGCTTCACTAGTATTTTCAGCTAAATCTCTAATCTCATCAGCTACAACTGAAAATCCTTGTCCAGCTTCCCCAGCTTGAGCAGCCTCGATAGCAGCATTTAATGCTAGCAAATTAGTCTGTTCAGCTATATTATTAATTAAATCGATGATTTCTCCAATTTCTTTTGAATTTCTATCTAATTTATGAATAAGCTCGACACTATGATTAATAGAGTCATTAATCTCTTTAATCTGTTTGATAGCATTTTTTAGATTTTCATTTCCTGTTTCAGTTTGAGAAGTAGCAACCTCTGATAATGATGCAATTTCTTGGCTACTTGTTGAAATTGTTTCAATCTTAGTGATAATATCGGTAATCGTATCTACAGATTGAGAGGTAATATGAGTTTCTTCGTTAGTAGCTGATGATAGTTCTTCACTATAAGCTGATAACTCTTCAATTAATTCTGATACTTTTTTAATTAAATGTCTAATTTTTTTATTGCTTTCATTGAAGGTTACACTTAATTCCTCTAATTCATCGTGGCTATTAATATTTAACTTATGATTAAAATTACCTTTAGCCATTTCATTTAACCCTTTCAATATTTTTTTAACAAACTTAGATAAATAATTAGAGAATTTAGCAGAGATAAAGATAGATACTACTATTACTAAGATTAATGAAATTATTAATATATTTAGAATATTTGATTTAAATTGATCTATTTTAGTATTTTGCTTTTCTAAGTACTTATTAATAACTGATTCATAGTCTCCACTGCCAATCCAATAATTTGTACCTTTGATTGGAGAGACATAAAAGAATTTCTTTTCTAGTTTTTTGGTCTGTGGATGTTCCCATAATGAAACAACATAGCCTCCACCTTGTTTAGCAGTTTTTATTAAATCTTGGATAACATATTGATCTGTCCCATCAGTTCTTTTTCGTGTTAAATTGATTAAATTTTTGCCTACTAGGGATTGGTTAGCGCCATGACCTACAACTTTTCCCTTATAATCATACATATAGAAGTATCCTGCTTCGCCAAATTGAACTGATTCGGATATTTTTCTCATCTCTTTTAATAATTCTTCTTCAGACATCTTATTCTTATTCTCATTATAAAATTTGCTTAGACTTTGAGCAATTGTTTCAACTGCAAATTTACTCCCTTGTTTCTCTTTTTCTAAAACCACATTTTTAAATAAAGCTTTATCATTTTGGGTCAGTTGACTAATCTGGTAATAAACTATTCCCCCCACAAAGCTAATTGTTAGAAGAAAGGTTAGTACCATGGTTAGTAAAATTTTAGCCTTTAAATTTAACTTTTGATAGATTTTCATATATTTTAGCCCCCCTTTTTTCTAATTATATATTTTTTTATTATTCTATAATAATAACTTCGACATTTTAAAAAAAAAGCCTCTTACTTAAAAGACAAAATTTAAATTAAATGTAAAAAAATAAAAGGGGAACTCAAATTGCTTTGAATATTTTTTAAGAACAAAGAGAGGGGCATTGAAAATGGTTAACTCTTCTTATTATTTATATCATTATTAGGATAAGACTTATTTACTACTAACTCTTCTGAAATCTCCCAGTTAGTAGCTGGTTTTAAAGTTTTTATTAATCTCTTTCTTTTATTTGTACTATCTGTTGTATATATATCTTTAAGGCCCAATATTTTCGTAAAAGATATCTTCTTGTTTAATTTTATTGACGAATATAGTTTTAGAATTATATAAGAAAAAGTATAAAATCCTACAAGTAATAATCCTGCTACAAGTCCCGAGCCTTGTCCTGGAATCAAGGGCATACTAATTATAATTGCTATTAAGAAAAATAGTGCAACTAGAGAAGTAGTAGGATATCCTGCAAGTTGGCAGCTTCCTGAAGGGGGACAGCCTTGGGTCTTTCTAAACTTATAATGGGTAGCCATAATAATTGTATAAACAAAGAGTAAAGAGAACCCACCTGAACTTACTAAAAAGACATAAATTTCACTGGGTAATATATAAGCTAAGCCTACGCCTGCAAGCATACCTACTCCAGAGAATATTATTCCACGCAAGGGAATATCACCTTTATCTTTTAGCCATGAAGGAGCAGAACCTTTCTTAGCAAGAGAGCGGACCATTCTCCCTAGTCCAAATATAGCTGCCAGCATTGTTGATAAGATTGCTATAATTAAGATGGTATTCATGATGTTTGCAATCCAATTAATTCCCAATCTATTGAAAGCTGCTACAAAAGGTCCGACTTCTTCTGTAAGTCCAGCTGTGGGAATTAAAGGAAGCATTGTAACAATAGCCAAAGAATATAGACCTACAAGTCCTAATACTGTATATTTGATTGCACGGGGGATGGTAGAGTGAGCATCTTCTGCTTCAGAAGCAGCTAATCCAATCACCTCAAATCCTGCATAGGTAAACATCACTATCAGCATACTACCTGCAATACCTGATATACCACCAGGAAGTAATGGTTCAGTGGTTAAAGCACCAAAACCAATAGCTGTTCTGTTTGGGATTATCCCCAAGATAAGTGCTATACCTATTAGTATAAATGCTATAATAGCTGATAGTTTTATTAAGGCTAAACCACTTTCTAAAGTTGTTAGTATTTTAGCCCCTAATAGATTTAAAGATGTTACTCCAATAATGATCAATACAGATGTTAATGGCAAGGAAATTGCTGGTAGCCAAGATCTAATTAATAATGATGCAGCTGTAGCTTCACTGGACATAGCTAAAATCAATCCAGTCCAATAAACCCAGCCTACAACAAATCCAACTAGAGGACCAAACATTTTTTCAGCATAAGTTCTAAAAGAACCTGGCAGTTGTTCTGCTACAGTCATTTCAGAAAGGGCAGTTAAAATAATATAAACTAATGCTCCTACTAAAAGATATGAGATTATGATACCAGGCCCAGCTGTTCTAATAGCTATAGCAGACCCTAAGAAGAAAGAACCACCTACTACCGTTCCAAGGGCTAGCATAGTAAGATGCCAAACCGATAATTTACCTTCCTTAGACATATTAATACCTCCTGTATAGAGTTAGATTATATCTTATAGTATATCCCAGTTGGTATTTATTATTAAAATGTAACAAAGATTTATATAATTATAGATTTCATTGGTAATTATAGCTGATAAATCAAAAATATAAAATTTCTAAATAATTATTTATTGATAGAAAAGATGGAGAGATTTCGAATATAAAAATGAATAATTAGAGACAATATTTATAGAGCTCTCCCCTAAGTGGTATTTGCTAATAACTAGAAGATTATTTATTCTGATTTTAATAGCTAAAAATGGATTGATTTAGATGATTAAACCGTATATTTTAAACTTATAATAAAATTTTTTAAAAACATTGACATCAACTTGACATATATTCTCTTGTCTGTTAAGATAGAAAAAAATAAAACAGAATCTAAGGAGGAAGTAGCGAGATGAGTAACTTTACTAAGGAAGATATTTTGAAAAAAGCTGAGGAGTTAGAAGTTAAGTTTATCAGATTGCAATTTACTGATATTCTAGGAGTAATTAAAAATGTAGCGATTACAGTTAATCAATTAGAAGATGCATTAGACGGTAAAATTATGTTCGATGGTTCGTCTATCGATGGTTTTACTAGAATCAATGAATCTGATATGTATTTAAAACCAGATTATGATACATTTACTGTGTTTCCATGGAGACCAAAGGATGGTGCAGTAGCAAGATTAATCTGTGATGTATATATGCCTGACGGAACTCCATTCGAAGGTGGACCAAGAAATGTATTAAGAAGAGCTTTAAAAGAGGCTGAAGAGATGGGTTACCAAATGTATGTTGGACCAGAACCGGAATTCTTCTTATTTGAAAGAGATGAAGAAGGGGAAGCAACTACTATTACTCATGACCAAGGTGGATACTTTGATTTAGGTCCTATTGATAAAGGTGAAAACACTAGACGTGATATCGTATTGGCTTTAGAACAAATGGGCTTTGAAATGGAAGCTTCTCACCATGAGGTTGCTCCAGGACAACATGAGGTTGACTTTAAATATGAAGATGCTTTAAAGACTGCTGATAATATTGCTACTTTTAAGTTTGTAGTTAAAGCTATTGCAAACGAGCATAATTTACATGCTACATTTATGCCAAAACCAATTTTTGGAGAGAATGGTTCTGGAATGCATATGAATCAATCTTTATTCAAAGATGGAAAGAATGCATTCTATGATGAAAATGATAAATTAGGCTTAAGTCAAGTGGCTTATTATTACATAGGTGGATTATTAAAGCATGCCAAGGCGATTGCAGCTATTACTAATCCAACTGTTAACTCTTATAAGAGATTGGTACCAGGATATGAAGCTCCAGTTTACTTAGCTTGGTCTGCTTCTAATCGTAGTGCTTTAGTTAGAATTCCAGCTGCTCGTGGAGCAGGAACTAGAGTAGAGATGAGAAACCCTGACCCATCTGCTAACCCATATCTAGCTACTGCTGTCATGTTAAAAGCAGGATTAGACGGAATTAAGAATGAAATTGAACCACCTAAAGAGGTTCTTGAAGATATCTTCGAAATGACTGCAGCTGAAAGAGAAGCAGCGGGTATTGATAATCTTCCAGGTAGTCTTTTTGATGCTATTCAAGAATTATTAGCTGATGATTTAGTGAAAGATGCTTTAGGAGAGCATGTTATAGAGCACTTTGTAGAGGCAAAAATGATTGAATGGGATGTATATAGAACTCAAGTACATCAATGGGAATTAGACCAATATTTAAATGTATTTTAATCAATTGATTAAAATAAGATTAAAGCAGATTGCCTACCTAGGCAATCTGCTTTTTTTATTTCAATCTAATTATGTTTTAATAATGTTTAGTTTTTTATAATTATGAATAAGCTTATTTGATAGGCAATAAATAATAGATACTAATTAACTCTTAAATAATCATTAAATACCTGTTATAATAGATGCAGGAATTAAAGAGCCGAAAGGGGTCTGAATAATGCAAATTAATGTAGTATTAATAGTAATAACTATTTTGGGGATGATTGCTAAGAACAATTCTCTGATTATTTCTGGAATAGTATTATTAGCTGTCAGGTTGCTTAAAGCAGAGCAAGTTTTGAATATTATTGATAACTATAGTGTTAAAGTAGGGATTATTCTAATTATGTTAGGGGTCTTAACCCCTTTGGCAACAGGAGATTTAAAATTGGAAGGGATAACAGAAAATCTATTAAATCCTCTTGCGATTTTAGCTCTAGTTATGGGAGTATTAGTAACGCAATTTACTAGAGAAGGGCTATGGTTGATGGAGAATCAGCCAACTGTAACGGTTAGTTTGGTCTCTGGTGTTATTTTAGGTGTAGCCTTTTTTAGAGGTGTTCCAAGTGGTCCTTTAATTGCTAGTGGGATTACAGCAGTTATTTATAAGTTAATATCTTTGTTCTTATAAAAAGAAGTTTAGGTATAGTTTATGAAATAAACTATTAAATTAGAATAAGGAGTGGGGTTTGATGAAGAAGGTGCTAATTGCTTACTCTAAAGATGAAAAATTGCTTAATATAGTAGATGGATTAAAGTCGGGTTTTGAAGAACAGGGAATTAAAGTAGATAGAGAAGTGATTTCAAAGAATTCAGCCAAAGTCTATTTTGGTAGATATGATCTGGTAATGGTAGGTAGTCTTAACTTAGGAATATTTGGAGGAAAGATAGATTCAGAGGTGGATTTATTTTTACAGAATGCTAAGATGACTACTGGGCAGGATGTTGTTGCTTTTGTACAAGAAAGATTTTGGGGAAGATCTAAAGCACTCAAAGCCTTAATGAATAAATTAGAGTCTTTAGGATGTGTTGTTAAGGATTTTAGAGAATTATCAAATAAAGAGCAGGGTCAACGTTATGCAAAAGGATTTAAATTATAGTCTTGAAAAAAATAGGGCTAGAAGGTATAATTAATTATTGTTGTATTATAATATTTTGGTGAATGATTATTATTTATTCAATTTTTATAAATAAAGAGTAGATGATTATCGATTATTAATTAGTAGCTATAGAAAGAGGTAGATATCTTGCCACAAGAGGTAAAGATTAGTATTAATAGTTTGCAGGTTGAAGGTGTAGATGAAAACTTGATTACCTTTAAGACAAAAGGTTTACTTTATAATAAAAAGGGTATTCATTACTTAAAATATAAAGAAGATTTAGAAGGTTTAAAGGGTGTTGAAACTACTTTGAAGATTAAAGAAGATGAATTAACTTTAATCAGACAAGGGCAGGTAAGAATGATACAAGAGTTTATCCCTGATAAACTAAGTAGTTTTGATTATCATACACCTTATGGAACTCTAAAATTTCAAATTGAGGTCCAAGAATTAAATATAGATATAGGTTCTTTTCAAGGAATCATTGATTTAAGTTACCAGTTATATAATGAAGAAGAGATGATAAGTAAGAACCAATTAAATATAATTTATAAGGAGGATTAACATGGCTCTGGTGCAAAAGTTAGAGGAAAGATTAATAACAGAGATAGAGCAGGCAATTAATAATGCAAAAGAGCTGAATGTCGAGAAGCTACCTAATATTAAATTAGAAGTACCACGTGACTCAGCTCATGGTGATTTTGCAACTAATATTGCTATGGTTTTGGCTGGACAAGCCAAGATGGCTCCACGTCAAATAGCTGAGATAGTAAAAAAGAACCTAGCTGATGTGAAATTGATTGAGAAGGTTGAAGTGGCAGGACCAGGTTTTATCAATTTCTTCTTAAGTAATCAATGGTTGTATGATGTCTTAGTAGAGATTGAAAAACAAGGTGAGAGTTATGGTAGAGTTGACACAGGTAAGGGTAAAAGGGTACAAGTAGAGTTTGTAAGTGCTAATCCAACAGGACCTCTTCATGTAGGTCATAGTCGAGGAGCGGTTGTTGGGGATGTATTGGCTAACTTATTAACTGCTGCTGGATTTGATGTTAGCAAAGAGTATTATATCAATGATGCTGGAAATCAGATGAATCTTTTAGGAAAGTCTGTAGCAATTAGATATCAACAGTTATTAGGGGAAGAGGTTGAATTTCCTGAAGATGCTTATCAAGGTGATTACATAAAGGGTATTGCCCAAGCCATTATTGATGAAGAGAATGATAACTACTTAAAGGATGCTCAAGCAGAGGATTATGATTACTTTGGAGAGTATGCTTATAAGATATTATTAGCCAATATTGAAGGTGATTTGGCTAGCTTCGGGATAGAGTTTGATAATTGGTTTAGTGAACGTACTTTACATCCTGAAGCTATAGATCAAGTTGTAGAGGAATTTAAGGATTCTGAATTGATTTATGATAAAGAAGGTGCATTGTGGTTTAACTCTAGCAAATTTGGTGATGATAAGGATAGAGTAGTAATCAAAGATGATGGTGCTCCTACCTACTTAGCTGCTGATATCGCTTATCATAAAAATAAGTATGACCGTGGATTTGAAGAGGTTATCAATGTTTGGGGTGCAGACCATCACGGATATATTGAGAGGATGAAAGCAGTAGTTGAGGCTTTAGGTTATGATAGAGAGGCTTTACAGGTTATCTTAGTTCAACTTGTAACCTTATTACGTGATGGCGAACAGGTACCTATGTCAAAGCGTGCTGGTAACTTTGTTACTATGCGTGATGTAGTTAAGGAAGTTGGTAAAGATGCTGCTAGGTACTTCTATGTAATGCGTAGTACTGATAGCCACTTAGACTTTGATTTAGAGTTGGCTAAGAAGGAATCGAGTGATAATCCTGTATATTATATTCAATATGCTCATGCCAGAATCTGTAGTATCTTAGAGCAACTTAATAATGAGGGTATAAAGCTACCTCAAGCAGACGGCTTAGATTTAAGTCAGTTAAATGATGAGGCTGAGATTGATTTGATTAAAAAATTAGCAGATTATCCAAATGAGATAACAAAAAGTGCAGAGAGTAGAGCACCACATCATATAGCTCGTTATGCTTATGATTTGGCTGCTGCTTTTCATAAATTCTATAATAAATGCCATGTTTTAATTGAAGACAAAGCTTTGATGGAAGCGAGAATAGTTCTAGTTTTAGCAACTAAACAGGTATTACTTAATGTATTAAACTTATTAGGGGTATCAGCTCCAAAAAGCATGTAACATAAAGGTAGTGATGAGTAAAGAGTAATGGGTGACGAGAATATGTCTCTACTCGCCACTGCTCACTGGTTACTTGTTACTATTTATGAATTTGGTGGTGTTTAGAAGGATAGAATAATATCTAAGGAGGAATAGTTATGAATCAAATGTTGATGGCGACTATAAGTGGATTGATTGTTGGTGCTTTGTTCGGATTTTTGAACTTACCTATTCCTGCTCCACCAAATTTAGCAGGGGTTTTAGGGATTATAGGAATATATCTAGGGTTTATACTCATTAAGTCTTTTACGTGAATGAAAAAAGACTAGAAAATTAGGGGTAACTGTCTCTAAATTTTCTAGTCTTTTTATATGGCAGAAGCCAAGATAGACGTCTGACAAATAAGTTGGGTTGCTTGTAAGTGTGAGAAGTAGTGACCTCTTTTGGTGCTTATTGTTCAGTTTTAAATTAATTGCTCACACTAATATAAAGGAGGAGAATACATGACAAAGTATATTTTTGTAACTGGAGGAGTTGTATCATCACTGGGTAAGGGAATCACTGCAGCATCATTAGGAAGGCTATTAAAAGAGAGGGGTTTGAAGGTAGCTGTACAGAAGTTAGACCCTTATATCAATGTTGATCCAGGTACTATGAGTCCTTATCAGCATGGTGAGGTATTTGTTACTGATGATGGTGCTGAAACTGATTTAGATTTAGGCCATTATGAAAGGTTTATTGATATAGATGTAAGTCAGAATTCTAATGTTACAACAGGTCAGATTTATTCTACAGTACTTGCTAAAGAACGTAGAGGAGATTATTTAGGTGGAACAGTCCAAGTTATTCCTCACGTTACTGATGAAATGAAATCTAGAATCAAGCGTTTAGGAGAGGATAAGGATGTTGATGTTGCCTTAGTAGAGATTGGTGGTACTGTAGGAGATATCGAAGGGTTACCTTTCTTAGAGGCTATTCGCCAATGTAAGAGTGATTTTGGTGCTGATAATGTAATGTATGTACATTGTACTTTAGTACCTTATTTAGCAGCAGCAGGGGAGCTTAAGACAAAGCCAACACAACATAGTGTTAAAGAGTTAAGGAGTCTAGGGATTCAGCCTGATGTAATTGTTTGTCGTACAGAACATGAATTACCTAAAGAAGTTAAAGAGAAGATTGCACTGTTTTGTGATATTGATAAAGATGCTGTTATCCAAGCTAAGGATGCTAGTTGTATCTATGAATTACCTCTGATTATGGAAGAGGAAGGGTTAGCTAGAATTGCTCTAAAGAAATTAGGACTTCGTTCTAAGGTCTCTGAACCAGACTTATCAGAATGGAAGCAGATTGTTAGTACAATGAAGAATTTTGATAAAAAGACCACTATTGCGATTGTAGGTAAATATGTAGAACTACAAGATGCCTATATCAGTATTTCTGAATCTTTACAGCATGCAGGAATCAGTAATAATGCAGAGATTGAGATTAAGTGGGTTCACTCAGAAGATATTGAAGAGGGGAATGCAGTTGAGTTTTTAGCTGATGTAGATGGTATCTTAGTTCCAGGAGGATTTGGTGATAGAGGTGTAGAAGGAAAGATAGAGGCTATACGTTATGCTCGTGAGAATGAAGTTCCTTTCCTAGGAATCTGTTTAGGTATGCAATGTGCAGTAATTGAGTTTGCTCGAAATGTATGTGGGATGGATAAGGCTCACAGTGCTGAATTTGTTGATACAGATTATCCAGTAATTGATTTAATGCCAGAACAGAAGGATATTGAGGATATGGGTGGAACAATGAGATTAGGATTATATCCTTGTAAACTAGCTAAGGACTCTGTTAGTCGTGACTTATATCAAGAAGAGGTAATTTATGAGCGTCATCGTCATAGATATGAGTTTAATAATCAGTTCCGTAAGCAGTTAACTGAAGCAGGATTACTATTATCTGGAGTATCTCCTGATGATAGATTAGTAGAGATTGTAGAAGTTCCAGAACACCCTTGGTTTGTAGCAAGTCAATTCCATCCAGAGTTTAAATCTAGACCAAATAGACCTCATCCGTTATTTAAAGGATTTGTAGAGGCTACAGTTAAATAATTTTAATTATTAGAGGCGAGAATCTTCTCGCCTTTTTTTAATAAGGAGATTAATTTTTTTAGAGGTTGTGGATAACTTGTTTAAAGTGGTTAAAAAAAGTAGCAACGAATTAACGCGAATAGCACGAATTAAAATTTAAAAACTAAATTAGGTCTTAAAAATGTTTTGAATTAAATTTGCATAAATTAGTGAGATTCGTTGCTAAAAATTGTTTTGAATTATTTTTAAGGCTTTGAGTAGAAGACTGGGCGATAGCCTATTTTTTTGTTATACTATCAAATCTATCGTTAAGTTCTCTAAATATATAAATTTAAAATAAAATTTTATAGGTATATTGTGATACTTTCGTATTAGTGTGAGTTATGAGTGTTAGTGTGTGTGAAGTGCCTTTCTATTGGGGGTTACTCATACTCACACACACTCACACTGATATTTAAAAGTGTCGCACTATCTCTATAAAGATACATTTAAATTATACAGAAACTATTCGTTACTTGTCACTGTCCGGTAAATAAATTTATTTTCTCACGTATATCTGTGGAATAATATGTCAATAATATTACTAACAAAAGATATATGGAGGAGATAATTATGAAAAAAGCTATATTAATTTTAATTATATTGTTAAATGTTCTTATTTTAAATGAACATGTTGAGGCTAAAGAGATAACTGGACAGGTAATAGCGGTAAATGCAAAACAAGATACTATATTGCTAAAGTGTAATGATAATAGTGTAAAAGAGTACAAAGTTAAGCTAAATGCAGATATTTCTTTAAATAATAGAGAAGTATCTTTATTAGCTTTAAGACCAATTACTCCTGATACTTTTCAATATGCCAAAGTTAACTTAGATAGTTCTGAAGAAATATTGTCTATAGCAAGTTTTTATAGTGTAGTTGATATTAAGGTTAAAAAGATTAACGAGGATTCAATTACTTTACAGAATTTAGATACTGATAAAGAGATTACTTATTCCTTGGATTCCAATATAGAATTACTACGAAATAATTTTGCAGCTAACTTATCTGAATTGAGAGTTGGTGATAAAGGAATAGCTATTTTTGGTGTTGGGAATAAGCTAAATAAATTGGTTTTATATCACTATGAAGTCAGTGGTATGTTAGCAGATATAGATTATCAAAATTGTAGCATTACCATTAATTTAGGTACTAGATTAAAACCTTCGTTAAAGACTTATACTTTGAGTAAAGCTACAAAGATAATCACTACAGCAGGGGAGACTAGGTTAGATTCATTAAAGGATTACAACTGGATTAAATTAGAGGTAGATCAAGATATAAAGACTATAGTAGCAAGAAAGCTCTAAAGTATGAATAAGATTAAAGATTATTCCACGATTTTTGTGAAAAATTAGATTGATAATTAATAATGAAATGCAAGAAATCGGTTATTAGAAATCTGGAATTAGTATAATTTACAGGTTTTTGACTCTTGATTCCAGATTCTAGATTATTAAAATTGTGTCCTTATAACTAGTGTTAATCACAAAGCTGGTTGTTGAACTATATAAGTTGAACTAATGTTTTTCTTTAAAGAATCAAAAAATCTTTTTTGCAACGAATTAACACGAATTACACGAATAAAAGGCCAAAAGAATAAATTAATAGTTTAGAATTTTCTTTGTTTTAAATTCGCTATATTCGTTGCTAAATAAGTTAATTATTGATTTTTAATTAATGAAATTATTTAATTCAATCTATATAGATTAAAATATTGTTGGATAATATTTTTAATCTATTAAAAGGATTTTGCTATCTTGGTAGAGAATATTTATCAAGGAAGGAGTGGAAAGGAGGGGGAGCCAATAATGTTACTTCAATGTAATGCTACTCTGGCCTGGAGATGTCCTCTTTGCGGAGAATTAGAATTAAATCGAATCAGTATATTTGATTTTTCTGGAAAAAATAGATTAGAAATAAAATGTGGTTGTGGATATACTAAATTAGTATTTGGGAAGAGTAGTTCTAAAAAATATTGGTTAGAATATATTTGTGTAGTTTGTGAGTCTACACATAGGGTCTCTTATACCCAAGGGCAATTTTGGACAAATAGAGTCAAAAAGATTAAATGTTTGGATAACGGAGCTGAATTAGGATATTTAGGCCCCTATGATGATGTAAAGAGATTGGCTGAGCAAGAGGAAGAATGTTTAAAGTTAATGATAGATAAATTGGGGTTTGAAGATTATTTTAGTAATCCCGAAATAATGTTATCTGTCTTAAATGAGCTACATGATATTGCAGAAGCTAATGGTCTAGTCTGTCAATGTGGAAGTTCAGATATTGATATAGATATGTTACCTCGTGAAATAAGATTAACTTGTAATAGGTGTCATGGTGTGACTAGAATAAGTGCAGAGACTAAAGAAGATTTAGCTTTTTTAAGAAAGATAAAGCAGATTAAAATTTTAGAAGGTGTGGTAAGTGCTTTAGAAGGAATAAATTTATAATAGATAGTTCATCTGCTTGCAATAACAGAAATTAATTTTAAAAATATAGATAATTGAGAAGAAAGAATTGATCTTTTAGATTTTTATTAGCTTAACTTGTTCTGCTAGTATAAGAACTAATACAATATAGTTATATTACGACACTTTGTTTATTAGGTAGACAGATGGGTAGGTGGTTAGGAACTGCCTAACCACCTACCCATCCAACCCCTAACTACCAATTTGATATATTTTTAATTATTGTTTGACTCTATACTCATTATAAGTCATAATATAAGAGAAGAGTATACACTATATTGGGTTATTTTACATAAGACATTTATTTAGAAGAGGATATACTAAATGTTGTTACTATTTTTATTAGAAATATTATAAATACATACTAGTTTATAATGGTTATTAGATTCAATATTCTTTATAAAGGTTACTTCTTCAAAAAATGTCGAAAAAACTGAAACTAAAGAAGGATTTTAATTCTTCTTTATGGAATAATAAGTATTGAAAATTTTAAGGAGGTTATAAGATTATGGCATTAGTATCAATGACTGATATGTTAAACAAAGCAAAAGAAGAGAAGTATGCAGTAGGACAGTTTAATATCAATAACTTGGAGTGGACTCAAGCTATTTTAGAGGCTTGTGAAGCTAAGAAATCACCTGTTATTTTAGGTGTATCTGAAGGTGCTGGACGCTACATGGGTGGATTCCACACAGTAGCAAGTATGGTAAAGGCTCTATTAGAAGATATGGATATTACTATTCCAGTTGCACTTCACTTAGACCATGGAACAAGTTTTGAAAGCTGTAAAGCAGCGATTGATGCTGGATTTACATCTGTTATGATTGATGCATCTCATCATCCATTGGAAGAGAACATTGCTACTACTAAGAAGGTAGTTGACTATGCACATGCAAATGGTGCATCTGTTGAAGCTGAATTAGGTACTGTAGGTGGAGAAGAAGACGGTATCGTTGGAGGAATTAAATATGCTGATCCTCAAGAATGTAAAGAGCTAGTTGAAAAAACTGGTATCGATGCATTAGCACCAGCATTAGGTTCTGTTCATGGACCATATCAAGGAGAGCCTGATTTAGGCTTTGATGAAATGGAAGAAATTAGAAGTCTTGCTGATATTCCTCAAGTATTACATGGAGGAACTGGTATTCCAACTGCTGATATTGAAAAAGCAATTAGCTGTGGAACTTGTAAAATCAATGTAAACACTGAATTCCAACAAGCATGGACAAAGATTGTACGTGAAGTAATTGCAAATGACACAAAAGTATATGATCCACGTAAAATCATTGGACCAGGTAAAGCTGGAATTGTTGAAGCTGCTAAAGAGAAGATTGATACTTTTGGTAGTGCTAATAAAGCTTAATTTAGAAAATAATATACTATTTTTTCAAAAAGGTGCAGAATTTGTTCTGCCCCTTTTTTCTGTTTAAAATAATAAAAGTTATACGTCTAATGTATATAATTTTATATTATTTGAATTAGATGGTATTTTATAAATTAATTAATAAATTATCAATAATAAGGGGGATAATATATTATGCAAAGAGAATTAGCAATTGAATTTGTTAGGGTGACAGAAGCAGCAGCTATTGCTTCAGCAAGATGGATGGGTAGAGGTGATAAAGATTCAGCAGACCAAGCAGCAGTAGATGCAATGAGAGGAATGTTTGATACTATAGATATAGATGGAGAGGTAGTAATTGGAGAGGGAGAGATTGACGAGGCTCCTATGTTATATATTGGTGAGAAGATTGGAACTAGAGATGGAGAAGTTCCTAAAGTTGATATAGCAGTAGATCCTTTAGAAGGAACTACAATTATTGCAGAAGGTCGTCCTAATGCTTTGTCAGTTTTAGCAGTAGCTTCCCATGGCTCTCTTTTACATGCTCCAGATATGTATATGGATAAGATTGCTGTAGGTTCAGAAGCTAAAGGAGCTATTAATATTGATAGTTCTGTAGAAGAGAATGTTAAGTCTGTGGCTAAAGCTAAAGGTAAGGCAGTTGAGGATATTACTGTGGTAATTTTGGACAAGCCTCGTCATCGCAAAGAAGATGGATTAATAGATCAGGTAAGAAGAGTGGGAGCTAGAATTAAATTAATCAAAGATGGAGATGTAGCGGGTGCTCTAGCTACAGCATTACCAGAGACTGGGGTAGACATAATGATGGGAATTGGTGGTGCTCCAGAGGGTGTATTAGCAGCTGCTGGATTGAAATGTATAGGTGGAGATATGCAGGCTAGATTGATTCCAAGAAATGATGAGGAGATAGAACGAGCTAAGGAGATGGGAATCGAGGATGTGAATGTAGCTTTAAGATTAGAGGATTTGGCTGCTGGTGATGAGATTATCTTTTCAGCTACTGGAGTTACTGATGGTGAGATGTTAGAAGGTGTTAGATTCCAAGGGAATAAGGCTATTACACATTCTTTAGTTATGAGATCTAAGACAGGAACTATGAGGTTAGTTGAAGCAGTTCATTGTTTAGACCAAAAGCCTTTACCTTTCGGTCAGGAATTTTAATTGACTGATTGGTAGAGAAAATGATATAATTAATGGTGAATTTCTTAGATAATGAAAAACAGTAACTTATTGACAAATAGGAGGAGTAGAGTTGTTAGAATTGTGGATTATCTTTTTGATATCAGCAACAGTTATAATAATTGCTGGAACTAAATTATCAGATTATGGTGATGTTATTGCTGATAAAACAGGCTTAGGGCAAGCCTTAGTAGGGAGTATTTTAGTAGCAGGTGCCACTTCCCTACCAGAGATGGTTAGTAGTGGTACAGCCTCTTTGATAGGTGCTCCTGATATTGCAATAGGAAATGTTTTTGGAAGTAATACATTTAATTTAATGATTTTAGCTTTGGTTGATTTAATCCATGGAGCAGGTCCATTTATGCTTAGAGTGCATTCTAAACATATTTTATCTGCTTTATTAGGGATGTTATTAGCAGGATTTGCTACTTTATTTATCTTAATCAATAATTTAAGTAATTTCCATGTAGAAATATTTGGAGTAGGTTTAGGTGCTATTATAATCTTTTTAACTTATATTATTGGAGCACGTCTGATATATCGCTATGAAAAGAAGAATAAGTTAGAAAGTGAAGCAGAGGAAGAATTGACAGATAGTGATACATCTTTAAAGAAGGCTATAATGGGTTTTGCAATTGCAGCTGTCTTTATAATAATTTCTGGTATATATCTGTCATCTTCAGCCGATAAAATCGCTAAAATAAGTGGTCTTGATGCAACTTTTATGGGAAGCATTTTGGTAGCTGCAGCAACTTCATTACCTGAAGTAGTTGCTTCTATATCAGCAATTAGAATCAATGCTTATGATATTGCAGTAGGAAATGTCTTTGGAAGTAATATATTTAATATGGTAATTATTTTAGTTGCAGATATCTTCTATAAAGATGGTTCTGTATTAGCTGGTGTATCTTTAAACCATACTATAACAGCTGTCTTAGGGTTAATATTGAGTGGGATTGCAGTAATTGGTCTCTTCTATCGTTCTAAAAAGACTTTCTTAACGGTAGGTTGGGATTCTATTGCAATAACAACAGTTTATCTTTTTGGAGTATATATACTTTTTAAATTGGGAATTAATTTTTAGAGAGGGAGTTATTCTTAATGAATATTACTGAGTTGGAAGGGAAGACTATAACAGAGTTATACGAAATTGCAAAAACTTTAAAAATCACTGGTTACACTAGATTAAAGAAAAAAGAATTAATCTTTGAAATATTGAAGGCTGAAACTGAGAAAGGAGGATTAATCTTTGCTGAAGGGGTACTAGAAATACTACCAGATGGATATGGATTTTTAAGACCATCTAAGTATGTGCCTAGTACAGATGATATCTACATATCAGCATCTCAAATACGTCGTTTTGATTTAAGAAATGGAGATGTTGTTTCTGGGCAGGTGCGCCAGCCTAAAGAGAATGAACGTTATTTTGCCTTACTTAGAATAGAAGCTGTTAATTATCAAAATCCTGAATTAGCTCAACAACGACCCCATTTTGAAGATTTGACTCCTTTATATCCACAGAAGAGAATAACTTTAGAGCATGATCCTAGTGAAATTTCTAGTCGCCTAATAGATTTAATAGCTCCAATTGGGATGGGACAACGGGGGTTAATTGTTGCTCCACCAAAAGCAGGAAAGACTGTATTGTTAAAGAAGATAGCCAATAGTATAACAGCTAACTTTCCAGAATCTAAATTGATGATTCTATTAATAGACGAACGTCCTGAAGAGGTTACTGATATGCGACGATCTGTTGATGCAGAAGTAATCTGTTCGACCTTCGATGAGCCACCTCAAAACCATATTAATGTATCAGAGTTGGTCTTAGAAAAAGCTAAAAGATTGGTAGAGCAGAAACAAAATGTTATCATTTTATTAGATAGTATCACTAGATTAGCTAGAGCTTATAATGTTACTATTCCATCAAGTGGTCGTACTTTATCAGGGGGTCTAGACCCAACAGCACTTCATAAACCAAAAAGATTCTTTGGAGCAGCAAGAAATATCGAAGAAGGTGGAAGCCTGACTATATTGGCTACTGCTTTGGTAGAGACAGGAAGTAGAATGGATGATGTGATTTATGAAGAGTTTAAAGGTACAGGAAATATGGAGCTCCATTTAAGTCGTAGTCTAGCACAGAAAAGATTATTTCCTGCAATCGATGTTAATCTTTCAGGTACTAGAAAGGAAGAGCTATTGTTATCAGAGGCAGAACTTGATACAATGTGGAAGATAAGGCGAAATATGAATAATAATCCGACTGAGATTATTGATTCTTTCATCAAACAATTAAAAGCAAGTAAGAATAATAAGGCAATGTTAAAGTCTTTACAGAAAATATTTTAAATCTTAGATTTGTGATAACTAGTAGTTCTATAATTATAGCTACTTGAGATAATTTTAGAGGTGAAAAAATGAAGAAAATTATAGTTGTTATCAGTTTATTATTGCTGATAGCACCACTGCCAGATGTTGAGGCCAGAATGAACTTAGATTCAAATTTTAATAGGGTTAACAATCATTTAGCTCTTTTTAAATATGAGGTAGAGGTAGGGGATACGCTCTGGAAGATAAGTAAGAAATTTAGTGTTGACTTATCTCTTCTTATGAATTTTAATCCTAATCTTGCTAATAAGAATATAATTGTAGTTGGACAAAAGTTGAACATTCCGCGTGGTAACGTTATCATTCATAAGATAAAATCTGGTGAGACCCTTTGGAGTATTGCGCAAAGGTATAATGTCAGTAGTTATGAGTTGGTTAAAATCAACAACATAGCACACTCAAATTTGATTCAAGTTGGTGAAGCATTAATTATTCCAATTAATAATAGTGATGGTGATTCTTCTAGAAAAAAGTATTATTCAAAAACTAATATTAATAATCAAAATAGTACTTTTATTTGGCCAACAAAATATAGAAGAATTACTTCTCCTTTTGGTAGACGGTGGGGGAGAATCCATAAAGGCATAGACATTGCTGCTCCCAAAGGTTCTTTAGTCAGGGCTGCAAGAAGTGGTGTAGTAACACAGAGTAGATATTTATCTGGTTATGGTAAGGCTATTTATATTGATCATGGAAATGGGATTTCTACTCGTTATGCCCATAATTCTAGATTGTTAGTAAGAGCAGGAGATAAGGTTTATCAAGGACAGATAATTGCTTATTCTGGTAGCACTGGTCGAAGCACGGGACCTCATTTACACTTTGAAATTAGAATTAAGGATAGAGCTATAAATCCATTGAGTTATTTAGATTAGGTTGCAATAGTTTTTTAACTGTGTTATAATGTAAAAGTTGAAATATTGACCGAGTACTTATTAAGATGACAAAGGAAAGAGGTGAGCAAAATGAAAAAAGAAATCCATCCAGAATATACAGATGCAACTATAACATGTGCTTGTGGAGAAGTTTTTGAAACTAAAACTACAACAGGTGACATGAAGGTGGAGATTTGTTCCAACTGTCATCCATTCTATACAGGTAAGCAGAAGACATCTGCTAAAGGTGGAAGAATCGCAAGATTCAAAGAGAAATATGGAATTGGCGAATAATAAAGGTAGCAGGGCTATATGCTCTGCTATTTTTTATATTCAATACAATTAATCTAATTATTTTTTCTTAAAGAAGTAGTATATAAATGTTAACTTCGGCTTAGCTTATTGACTAATAAATATTAGTTTTTTGCAGTGAGCTTACAATTATAGTCCCTTATTTAATCTAACTTTCAAATTAATCAATAAAATGATAGAATTATAGTTAGAGAATTAAAAACTCAGTATAGGAGGGAGATAGATAGATGTCTAAAACTCAATATGGTGGTCAGGCTGTTATTGAAGGGGTTATGATGAGAGGTAAGAATAACGTAGCTATAGCAGTCCGTAAAGAAGATGGACAGATAGTCTTAGATAGAAGAAAACTGAAAGTATTAAGTGATAGGTTTAAATTCTTAAAATGGCCAATTATTAGAGGTGTTGTGGCCTTGTTTCAATCATTAGTTTTAGGTTTGCAGGCTTTGACCTTTTCTGCAAATCAGTTTAGTGAAGAGGAAGAAGAATTAAACTTTTGGGAGTTAATAAGTTCCATGGGTGTTTCTTTTGGTTTAGCAATTGGACTTTTTGTGGCATTACCAGCATTATTGGTCTCATTTTTACAGAATAATATTACTTCGGTTTTATTATTGAATTTAAGTGAAGGTATTATTAAAATTTCTTTCTTTTTGATATATATATTAGCGATATCTCGGTTAGAGGATATCAAGAGGGTCTTCCAATACCATGGAGCAGAGCATAAAGTAATTCATAATTATGAATCTAAGTTACCTTTGACTGCCGAGAATGCTCAGAGTTTCTCTACTCTTCATCCAAGATGTGGAACTAATTTCTTATTGATTGTAATGATGATGAGTGTACTTTTATTTTCGTTTTTTGGAAAGCCAACTTTGATTAATAGAATTTTAATTCATATCGCTTTATTACCTATTGTAGCTGGTCTCTCTTATGAACTAATTAAGCAAGCAGGGAAGAAGAAGGCAAATAGATTATTTAAATTAGTAGCTTTACCTGGTCTATATTTACAAAAGTTAACTACTAGGGAACCATCTTTAGATCAATTAGAAGTTGCTATTAAATCTTTAGAGACAGTATTAGAGGAAGAACGGGAAGTAGCTTAGATTAAATTTTTGTGATAGAAGAAGATGTTTTAGGAAGTAGTAGAATAGGGGAATATTGCGACACTTTGGCGTCGGGAATCAGGAATCTGGAACCAGTGTTTATAAGTGATTCCTGACTACTGATTCCAGATTCCTAAAAGTGTCACAATCACTCTATTGTTTTACTTCACTTCAATAATATTTATGGTATAATAAGATAGAATTTGTATTGAAATGTATTAAGGAGGTTTATTGATGAAGAATTGGATTGATAAATTAGAAGGTGTTGTTAAACGTTATAAAGATATAGAGAAGTTATTAAGTGATCCAGAAGTTATTAGTGACCAAGAGAAGTTCCAGAAATTATCTATGGAATATGCTGATTTGAGAGATATAGTTGAGAAATATAGAGAATATAAAGAGTTAGAAGCAAATGCAAAAGAAGCAGAAGAGGTCTTAGAGATTGCTGATGATGAAGAGATGATTGAATTGGCTAAGATGCAGTTAGATGAAGCACAACCAAGAATGGAAAAATTAGAAGAAAAATTACCGTTGATGTTAATTCCTAAAGACCCTAATGATGAGAAGAATGTTATTGTTGAGATACGTGGTGGTGCTGGTGGTGATGAGGCAAATATCTTTGCAGGTGATTTATATAGAATGTATAGTCGCTATGCTGAAAGAGCAGGTTGGAAGACTGAAGTAATGAGCTCTAGTCCTTCTGAGATGGGAGGATATAAAGAGATTGTATTTATGATTGAAGGTAAGGGAGCTTATAGTCGTCTAAAATATGAAAGTGGGGTTCACAGAGTGCAAAGAGTACCTAATACAGAGTCTAGTGGGCGTATTCATACATCTACTTCTACAGTTGCAGTGCTACCAGAGGCAGAAGATGTAGATATTGATATTAATGCAAATGATTTAAAGATTGATACTTATCGTTCTAGTGGACCAGGTGGTCAGAGTGTTAATACAACCGATTCTGCTGTTAGAATTACTCATTTACCTACTGGATTAGTAGTATCCTGCCAGGATGAAAAATCACAGCATAAAAATAGAGATAAGGCTATGAGAATTCTTAGAGCAAGATTGCAGGAGAAGATAGAAGCAGAGCAACAAGCTGAAGTTGCTGAAGCAAGAAAGAGCCAAGTTGGTACTGGTGATAGAAGTGAAAGGATTAGAACATATAACTTCCCTCAAGGAAGGGTAACTGATCATAGAATTAACTTAACAATGCACCAGTTAGATGCTATTTTAGATGGTGACTTAAATGAAGTGATTGAAGCCTTAACTACAGCAGACCAAATAGAAAAATTGAAGCTGGTGGACTAAATTGGAACTTCTAACGGTTAAGGAGATACTAGATAGAACTGTTAAACATTTTCAAAAGTATGAGATTACTAGTGCTCGTTTAGATGCTGAGATCTTATTATCAGAAGTATTGGATATGGAAAGAATAAATCTTTATGTCAATTTTGATAAACCTTTAACTAAAGCTGAAGTAGATAAATATCGTCAGTTTGTAATTGCTCGTAGTAAAGGTACTCCTGTTGCTTATATTCTTGGCAAACAAGAGTTTATGTCTTTAGATTTCAAGGTTAATGATGCTACTTTAATTCCTCGACCAGAGACAGAGCATTTAGTAGAGATTGTTTTAGATAAGATTAAAGATACTGACTTAGATAGAATTAAGGTTGTTGATATAGGGACAGGAAGTGGAGCTATTATAGTCAGTTTGATAAAGTTAGCACAAAAAGAGATAGAAGCAATAGCTATTGATATATCTGCTGATGCTTTAGAAGTAGCTAAAGAGAATGCTGATAACCATGAACTCTTAGATAGGATAGATTTTAGATTAGGTAGTTTATTAGAACCGGTTGGTGAACAAGTAGATATTATAGTCTCTAATCCTCCATATATTCCTACAGCAGATATAGATGATTTACAACGGGAAGTTAAAAATGAACCTATAACTGCTTTAGATGGTGGCAAAGATGGATTGGATTTTTATCGAGAGATTATTAAGCAATCGGTAAACAGGTTGAATATAGGTGGATTTATTGCTTTTGAAGTAGGAGTTAATCAAGCTGAAGATATAGCTACTTTATTAAAGGGTAATAGCTTTGATAATATAGAGGTAATTAAAGATTATGCTGGAATTGAGCGTGTAGTTTTAGCTAAGAAAAAGTAGGCTTTAAAGCCTACTTTTTCTATGTTAACAAAGGAAATTATAAGAGGTGGTTTATAGAATAATTCCAGAGCTATTGGGTAATAGTAATTATAATCTAATCCCTCTTAACAAATCTTATAAAATATTATATACTATATAACAACTGAAAAAAATTTCAGTTGTTATAGTATCAGAAATTAGTGTTCAGTGTGAGTAAGTTCAAAGTATTTAAAAACTAAATGTTTTAGGTGGTCTGGACTTCGCTCATACTCACACTGATACTATATATAAGTAGAAAGAGGGTATATTATAATGAGAAGTATTAAAGGAACTAATCTCTTTTCAAAAGAAGAGATTAAAGAGGCAACAGAATTATTAAGAGAGGGAAAGTTAGTAGCTTTTCCTACTGAAACGGTGTATGGTTTAGGTGCTAATGCCCTTGATGAAAAAGCAGTAAGCTCTATTTTTACTGCTAAAGGGAGACCATCAGATAATCCTTTAATTATACATATTGGGCAAGAGAAAGATATAGAGAATTTAATAAGTGGAAGAGTACCTCAGTTTGCCCAAAAATTAATGAATAAGTTTTGGCCAGGACCCTTAACACTTATTCTGCCAAAGTCTAAGAAGGTTCCAAAGATTACTACAGGGGGATTAAATACAGTAGCAGTTAGAATGCCAAACCATCCTATAGCACTAGAATTAATCAAAGAAGCAGGATTGCCTCTAGCAGCACCGAGTGCTAATTTATCTGGTAAACCTAGTCCTACTCTAGTTGAACATGTTATTGAAGATTTGGCTGGTAGAGTAGCTGGAATTATAGATGGGGGACAGACTGGTCTAGGAGTAGAATCAACAGTGATTGATTTATCTAGAGAAGTACCTATCTTACTAAGGCCTGGGGGAGTGACCTATGAACAACTGTTAGAAGAACTAGGTCAAGTGGATATAGACCCTGCAGTTAAGAGTAAATTGGCAGATGAGTCTAAAGTAGCAATCTCTCCAGGAATGAAGTATAGACATTATGCTCCTCAAGCAGAGGTCATATTAATCGAAGGTGAAGAAGATAAGATTAAAGAAAAGATTGAAGAGTTGATAAGTTCAGATAAAGGTAAAAAAATTGGAGTAATGGTAAGTAAAGAACTGGCAGATGATTACTTAGGTGCTAATATTAAAATTATGGGTAGTAAAGAGAATCTAATAGAGATTAGTCAGAGTATTTTTAAGTTATTACGAGAATTTGATGAAGAAGGAATTGAGAAGATTTTCATAGAAGGCCTTCAATTAGAAGGCTTGGGCTTAGCAATTATGAATAGATTGAGAAAGTCAGCAGCTTATCAGATTATTGAAGTCTGATTGCTGATAGCTATTAATTATTATGGTTATCATTGTATAGGGTTTTAGTAACTAATACTTAAATTTAGATATAACTTCTTTCCAAGTAGAATATATATATAATGTTTTTGCTTATATATTGTCTTCTTAATGGGGAGGGTTATAGTGAATATCATGGAGGTAATTACTTTGGGGGTGGCTTTAGGGACAGATGCTTTTTCTGTTTCTGTAGCCATTGGTACAAAAAGATTGAGGTTATTATTATTATTAAAACTTAGCTTGGTTATAGGGATATTTCATATTATTATGCCTTTACTAGGGGTAGAATTAGGACTCTTTTTACATGATTTTTTTGGCAATTATTATTTTGAAAATACTATAGATAAGATTACTACAACCATTGGTTCGGGAGTATTGATGATTTTGGGTATGATAATGATTTATGAAAATCTTAAAGATGGTGGAGAGGATAGTAGTTTTGATTTATATGGCTGGTCTTTGATTATTTTGGCTTTAAGTGTCAGTATTGATGCTTTATCTGTTGGGTTTAGTTTAGGTATGTTAGATGCAAATATATTTTTTAGCTGTCTGATTTTAGGAGGTGTTGCTACTGCAATGGTTATCTGTGGCTTAACCTTGGGTGATAAGATAGGTAGTTTAGCCAGTGGTAATGCTGAAATTTTAGGAGGGATTGTGTTAATTTTATTAGGAATCCATTTTCTCTTATCATAACAGTGAAATTTATTATTTAATAGGGAGGTGATCTTTTGAAGAAGACTATCTTGTTAGTATGTACTGGAAATACCTGTAGAAGCAGTATGGCAGAAGTTTTACTTAAGGACTTATTAACTAGCTCTGGTAATGATAATTATAAGGTTAAATCAGCAGGTATATCTGCCTTTGAAGGTGGAGGGGCAGCCCAGCAGGCAATTAGGGTTATGCAAGAGGAAGGAATAGACCTGAGTAATCATCAAACTACATTATTATCAAAGGAGTTGGCAAAAGAAGCCGATCTGATTTTAACAATGACTCAAAGGCATAAACTAATTATTTTAGATGACTATCCTGAGTTTAGAGAGAAGGTTTATACATTAAAGGAGTATGCAGCTAGAATTGAAGATATTGAGAGTGAGACCAAGCAAATAGAAGAGTTACATCAGATAATAGATAGAAAAAGAGAAGAGTTTATTCTTGAGTATCAAGAAGAGATTGAAAATTTAGAGAATAGAAGAGAAGAGCTACTTAATGAACTTGAGAGTATAGACGGAAGAATTAGTGAATTGGAAGATGATTTAAATCAAAGAGTTTTAACTGAAAAAAGAGAGTTGGCTAGATTGAGAGATGAAGTAGGTAATTTAGATGTTTCTGATCCCTTTGGACAACCCCTTTCAATTTATAGAGATTGTGCCCAAGAGATAAAAGCTGAATTGAAGAAGATTGTCGAAAATTTAGATTAATAAGCAGGATAATAATATCAATTAGAGAATAGTTTAAAGAGTTGATAGTTGAAAGTTGATAATTGATAGTTAATAAAATAATATTAAATTTGAGATTAAGCCTAAAAGTAAATATGAGATATTTGTTAATTTAACTATCAACTATACATTATCAACTATAAACTATATAATTGGAGGTATAGAAATGAAGATAGCATTAGGTAGTGATCACGGAGGAATAAATTTAAAGGGTAAAATTAAAGAGCTATTAGATCAAAAGGGAATAGAGTATCATGATTTTGGACCAGATAGTACTGATTCTGTAGATTATCCTGATTTTGCTAAAGAGGTAGCTTATAGTGTAGCTAATGGAGAATATGATAGAGGGATTTTGATCTGTGGAACTGGAATTGGCATGTCAATTGCAGCCAACAAGGTAAAAGGAATTAGAGCTGCTTTATGCCATGATGTATTTTCGGCTAAGGCAACTAGATTACATAATAATTCTAATATCTTAACTATGGGAGAGAGAGTTGTTGGTAGTGAGTTAGCTTTAGAGATTGCTAGAACTTGGTTAGATACTGAGTTTGAAGGTGGAAGACATCAAAGAAGGATTGATAAGATTAGTCAATTAGAAGATTAGAGGAGAGTGAACTAATGAAGAATTTAATGAAGACTGACCCTGAATTATTTGAAGTAATCAAACAAGAAGAGAGTAGGCAGAAGGGGAATTTGGAGTTAATTGCTTCAGAGAACTTCGTTAGTGAAGCAGTTTTAGAGGCTATGGGTACGGTGTTAACTAACAAGTATGCTGAAGGGTATCCAGATAAGAGATATTATGGTGGTTGTGAGTATGTTGATATTGCTGAAAAATTGGCTATCAAGCGAGCAAAGAAGTTATTTGGAGCAGAACATGCTAATGTGCAACCACATTCTGGTTCTCAAGCCAATGCTGCTGTTTATTTTGCACTATTAGAGCCAGGAGATACTGTCTTAGGAATGGACTTGACCCATGGTGGTCATTTAACCCATGGTAGTCCTGTTAATATGTCAGGTAATTACTATAATTTTGTTCCTTATGGAGTAAGTCAAGATGATGAAAGAATCGATTATGATTTATTGAGGGAATTGGCATTAGAGCATAAACCTAAGATGATTGTAGCTGGTGCAAGTGCTTACTCAAGGGAGATAGATTTCAAAAAAATTAGAGAGATAGCTGATGAGCTAGGAGCTTATTTAATGGTTGATATGGCTCACATTGCAGGATTAGTAGCAGCAGGGTTACACCAAAACCCAGTAGAGTATGCCCAGATAGTAACTACTACTACCCATAAAACTCTACGTGGACCTCGTGGTGGGATGATTTTATGTAAAGAGGAGTTTGCTAAGAAGATTGATAAGGCAATCTTTCCTGGTATTCAGGGTGGACCTTTGATGCATATTATTGCTGCTAAGGCTGTTTGTTTCAAAGAGGCATTGAGTGCTGAGTTTAAAGAGTATCAAAAACAGGTTGTAAAGAATGCACAGGTCTTAGCTAAAGCCTTAAGTCAGGAGTTTAGAATAGTCTCTGGTGGTACTGATAATCATTTAATGTTAGTAGATTTAACTGAGCATGATATTACTGGAAAAGAAGCAGAGCATACATTAGATGAAGTAAGTATTACTGTGAATAAGAATACAATTCCTTTTGAAACTAGAAGCCCTTTTGTGACAAGTGGAATTCGTATAGGAACTCCATCTTTAACAACTAGAGGTATGAAGGAAGAAGAGATGAAAAGAGTAGCGAAGATGATTACTAAATTATTATTAAATATTGATAATGAAGAGATTAAAGCCGAAGTAAGAAGAGAAGTTGAGGAGCTGGTTGAAGAATATCCGTTATTACATCAAAAATAGGAGGAATTTTTAATGAGCAAAGTACATATTATTGATCATCCATTAATTCAACACAAATTGACACATTTAAGGAAAGAAGAGACTGGACCTAAAGAATTTAGAGAGTTAGCTAATGAGATTGCAACTTTAATGGCTTATGAAGTAACTAGAGACTTGCCTCTAGAAGATGTTACAATTAAGACTCCAGTTATGGAGACAACTGCCAAGGTGATAGCTGGAAAGAAATTAGCTGTTGTACCTATCTTAAGAGCAGGGTTAGGAATGGTTGATGGTATGTTCAATTTAATCCCAGCAGCTAAGGTGGGACATATTGGGCTATATCGTGATCCTGAGACTTTAGAGCCAGTTGAATACTATTGTAAGATGCCAACTGATATTGGATCAAGAGAGTTAATTGTAGTGGATCCAATGTTAGCAACAGGTGGTTCAGCAGCTGCAGCAATTCAGTTTGTTAAAGATAGAGGTGCTGAAAGTATCAAGTTCATGTGTTTAGTAGCTGCTCCAGAGGGAGTTAAAAAGCTACAGGAAGTACACCCAGATGTAGAGATATATACTGCTGCTTTAGATGATAGATTAAACGACCATGCTTATATCGAGCCAGGTTTAGGAGATGCAGGAGATAGATTGTTTGGAACTAAGTAATTATATTCATCCAACTTCATAATTAAATTTAAATTAGGGTAAAGTTGGATGAAAGTAACGAGTGACGAGTAATCAGTAAAACCAAACTTTTAGCCCCTCTTAATTTTAAGAAGAGAATTATTTTGTAAATTAATATTTTTTATAAGGACACGGCATGCTGTGTCCTTATATTTAATTTATGATTAGTAGGGAACTGTTGCAACCGTTCCCTACACAGAATATTAGCGATTATAAAAGAGAGGTGAAATTATGCGTCCATCATGGGATAATTATTTTATGGAGATGACTGAAGTTGTAGCTAAACGTTCAACCTGCCTAAGAAGAAAGGTTGGAGCATTGATTGTCAAAGATAAGCGTGTTCTTGCGACAGGATATAATGGGGCACCTAGTGGCTTAAAACATTGTGAAGAGACAGGTTGCTTACGTGAGCAGAATAATGTTCCTTCAGGAGAGCGCCATGAATTATGTCGAGGACTTCATGCAGAACAGAATGCTATTATTCAGGCTGCTTTACATGGGAGCTCGATTAATGGGGCAATACTGTACTGTACTCATCAGCCATGTATTTTATGTACTAAGATGATTATCAATGCAGGCATCAAACGGGTGGTATTTAAAGGAGCTTACCCAGATAAATTGGCTTCAGAGATGATGACTGAAGCAGGAATTGAAATAGAAGAGATTAATTAATTTTCCATAAATTTATAATTGAAAGCTGAGCTAAAATTTCATAGAATAAGGGTAGACTTGATTAATAGCAAAAGTTTTAGGCTTAGTTTTAGAGATAAGGGGCATAGATTAATTTATGCCTCTCTTTTAATGTTGTTTTAAAACTATATTAACGTATTATGTTAGTAGAATATTGGTTAATGGGGTTATTGGGACACTTTCGTGTTAGTGTGAGTTATGAGTGTGAGAGTGTGTGAAGTGCTGTTCTATTAGGGTTTACTCACACACCAACTCACACTGATATTTAAAAGTGTCGCATTATCTCTATATTATATCAGTTACTTTTTAATAATGAAGCCATTATATTATAAATATAAATTAGAGAGGGGTGGATAATATGTTCATTTATCCATTACTAGTAGCATTATTGATTAGCTATTTAATGGTTCCTCAAGTGAAGTGTTTAGCCTTTAGTTTAGGAGCAGTAGATAAGCCTAACAAGCGTAGAATTAATATTAAACCTATTCCTAGTTTGGGAGGGATTGCTATCTATTTGGGCGTATTATTTGCCCTAATCTTGACAGGATTTAGCTCTGAATTTTTAGGAATCATTGTTAGTGGGACTTTAATTGTTATTTTAGGTATTTTAGATGACTTGTATGAGTTATCTGCAATTGTGAAATTATTAGGTCAGATTGTAGTGGGATTAGTATTGATTGGATTTGGAACTAAAATTGAATTTATTAGTAATCCTTTTGGTGGTATCTACTATTTAGGATTATTAGGAGTACCAATGACATTAATCTGGATTGTAGGTGTGATGAATATTATTAATTTAATTGATGGTATGGATGGGTTGGCAGGAGGAGTTACAGTAATTGCTACAGCAACTTTGGCTATCTTTGCATATCAGCAAGGGCAAGTCTTAACTGTTATTCTTGCTGTATCAGTTATTGGAGCTACTTTAGGATTTTTAAAGTACAATTTCAATCCTGCTGAAATATTTATGGGAGATACAGGAAGTATGTTTTTAGGTTTTATGCTAGGGACAGTTTCAATAGTGGGGAGTTTAAAGAGTGTAACTGCTATAACACTATTAATTCCTGTATTAGCTCTAGGTGTTCCTATCTTGGATACTTTATTTGCTATTTTACGCCGTAAATTAAGTGGACAGCCCATCTTTAAAGCTGATAAAGGTCATTTACACCACAAATTATTAGAATTAGGATTAAGTCAAATTCAAGCTGTTACAATAATTTATTTAGTTAGTATTTTTTTAGGGATGATTGCTATTGGTATTAGTCAGGCTGATTTAAATCAATTGATATTTTTGATATCTAGTTCTATAGGATTTATTTTATTAGGAGTTATTAAATTGGGAGTATTTGATATAAAGAAGATATCTATATAATTTTAGTTAACTAGTTATCAATCATCTTTAGAATTATTAATTAAATATTATTTTTTAATCTAGGTGCTATTAAGTACCTAGATTTTTTATAAGGTATTGCTGATATTTTTATAGATAAAATATTTCATCTGAATCAATATTGATATTATAAATAATCTTGACATTTATGCCATAATTATTTATAATAAGATAATAAAACTGACTGGTCAGTTTTATTATCTTATTATTTCAATGCAGGTTAATTTAAGTAATTATTATAATTGTTAGATTTTTTACCATTTAACATCAAAATAATATGAAGTAGCTAGAAAATAGTGTTATTTCT
>NZ_JBSQYM010000001.1:0-57894 GCF_055140805.1 Orenia sp. | reverse complement strand
GAGAAACGTAAGCGAAAAACAACTTTAGACAGATTGATGGAATATACTATTCCATTGACTAATTGTCAAAATTCGGCTTAAGTTAACGCGTATGATATATTAATATAATTAATCTTTACAATTATAATTTAAAATATTAATCATAGCAAAGTGGGGATTATTGTGAATAAAAAAAGTAAAATAATAATTTTAATATTCTTCATCTTAGTAATAGGAGGTTGCCAATTCAGTGCAGAAAAAATAAATCCTTTTACAATTCCTAGCAAATCTAAAAACCCGATAGTAATAGGAGTTAGTATGGGTAATATGAAAGAAGATGTATATAAGGTTATGCAAGAAGCAATTATGAAGAATAAAACAAAAGTAAATGCAGATGTTATTTGGAAAGATGCAAATAATGATATTAGACAGCAAGAAGAAGATATTAAATCTCTAATTGAACAGAAAGTAGATATAATTATTGTTCATGCTGTTAGAACCGATGAACAAGGAGAAAAATTACTTGAATTAATAAATAAAAATAATATTCCTGTAGTAGCTCTAGACAGATTACCGAAAAAATCAAAAGTTGATGCTTATATTAGTGCTGATAACTTTAAAGTTGGTCAACTACAAGCCCGTTACCTACTTGATCAAATAGATAAAAAGGGGAATATTATCATCTTAAAAGGTGATAAAAATACAAATGTCACTGATAATATTACAATAGGAAATAAAAGTGAATTAAAAAAGAATAAGGATATTAAAATAATTAAAGAAAAATTTCATCATAATTGGTCAAGAAAATTGGCTAAAGCAAGTATAAATGAAATTTTAAAATCCAATAAAAAAATTGATGGTATTTTAGCTAATAATGATAAATTAGCTTTAGGAGCTATAGATGCAATAGAAGAACATAATATGAAGGGAAAAATAGTTGTGGTTGGATCAGATGCAAGTAAAGAAGCCTCCACAGCTGTAGCTAAGGGGGAATTAGATGCAACTGTAGATAAGATGCCCTATACTATGGGCAAAAAAGCATTGATGGTGGCATCCTTTATTGTAAGAGGAATAGATTGGAATTGGGATCGGACAATAAAGAATGGAGAAGATAATATTAAGTTAATAATTTCTCCTGTTAAATTAATTGACAAATACAATATTGAAACTTTAGAAGAGCGTTGGGGTCAATTACCTAAAGAAGAATAAAAACAGGTGGGGCATGCCCCACCTGTTTTTATTCTTCAACTTCTTCAACTTCTTCAACTTCTTCAACTTCTTCAACTTCTTCAACTTCTTCAACTTCTTCAACTTCTTCAACTTCTTCAGCTTCTTCAACTTCTTCAGCTTCTTCAATATCTTCATTAGTATTTATATAACCAATAGATACAACTTCATCACCTTCATTTAACTTCATAACTCTAACACCTTGGGTATTACGTCCCATAGATGAAATTTCTGCAACAGAAGTTCTTAATAAAATTCCTTCAGCAGTAATTATCATAATCTCGTCATCTTCAGTAACAACTTTAATATCAATTAAATCTCCATTATTTTCAGTTCTATTTAGGGTAATTAGTCCTTTTCCACCTCTACTTTGACTTCGATATTTCTTAAGAGGTGTTCTCTTACCATAACCGTTATTAGTAATAACTAATAACTCTTTAGCTTCATCTACAACATCCATACCTACTACCTTATCATCTTCATCTAGATCAATTCCTTTAACACCGCGGGCAGTTCGTCCAATACTTCTAACATTATCTTCTGAGAAGCGTATAGCAATTCCCTTTTTAGTTCCAAGAATAATATCAGAATTACCATCAGTCAACTTCACATCAATTAATTCATCGTCTTCATCTAAGTTTAAGGCAATTAATCCAGTGTAATTTGTATTATAGTCCTCTAGATTTGTCTTTTTAACTATTCCATTTTTGGTAGCCATAAATAAATAACTATCTTCTTCAAATTCTGAAATAGTAATAACCGTAGTAATTTTCTCATCAGCCTCTATATCTAAGAGATTAACAATCGCTGTTCCTCGTGATTGTCTACCTGCTGATGGAATCTGGTAGCCCTTAAGTCGATAAACACGACCTTTATCGGTAAAAAATAATATATAATCATGGGTTGAAGTAGTATAAATATCTTGTACTATATCATCTTCTTTTGTCTTAATACCAATGATACCTTTTCCTCCACGCCGTTGATTACGATAAGTATCTAAAGGAAGTTGTTTTATATATCCATCATTAGTTAAAGTGATTATTATATCCTCTTCTGGAATTAAATCCTCTGTATCTATATCAATTATTTCATCACTAATTTCAGTCCGACGTTCATCACTATACTTATCTTTCAGTTCTAATAATTCTTCTTTAATAATTGCTAATAATTTTAAATCATCAGATAAAATTGATAGGAAATACTCTATTCTTTCTTGAAGACCTTTATATTCTTCCTCGATCTTACCCCTCTCTAAATTAGTTAAGCGATGTAACCTCATGTCTAAGATAGACTTTGCCTGTTTTTCAGAGAAAGAAAATTCACTTATTAAGTTCTCTTGTGCTTCAACAGTATCATCAGCAGAACGAACAATTTTAATAATTCTATCAATGTTATCTAAAGCAATTCTAAAACCTTCTAGAATGTGTGCTCTTGCTTCTGCCTTATCTAAATCATATTGTGTTCTTCTAGTAACTACTTCCTTTTGATGCTCCACATAGTGCTTTAATACATCCTTAATCCCTAGCACTTTAGGCTCTCCATCTACTAGAGCTAGCATAATAGTACCAAAGGTAACCTTTAGTCTAGTGTGTTTATATAATTGATTTAGAGTGATTTTAGGGTTTACTCCTCTTTTTAATTCAATAACGACTCTCATACCTCGCCGGTCAGACTCATCACGCAAGTCAGATATACCTTCTACTTTATCCTCTCTAACCAAGCTAGCTATCTTTTCAACTAATCTAGCCTTATTAACTTGATATGGAAGTTCTGTTATAATTATTTGAGATTTATCATTAGGTAATTCCTCAATCTCTGTCTTACCTCTGACCTTTACTTTTCCTCTACCAGTTTCAAAGTACCTTCTAATGGCATTCCGTCCCATAACAATACCACCAGTTGGAAAATCGGGACCTTTAATAATCTTCATTAAATCAGTAATCTTAATATCAGGGTTCTCAATTATAGTAATTACCCCATCAATAACCTCTCCTAAATTATGGGGTGGAATATTAGTACTCATTCCTACAGCAATTCCTGAAGTCCCATTTATCAACAGATTAGGTATTTTAGAAGGTAAAACATCTGGTTCCTTCAAGCTTCCGTCAAAGTTATCCACAAAATCCACAGTATTCTTGTGGATATCAGATAATAATTCTGTTGTTATTTGAGCCATTCGTGCTTCAGTATAACGCATGGCTGCAGCAGAATCACCATCGATAGAGCCAAAGTTACCATGACCATCAACCAATTGATATCTGTAAGAAAAATCTTGGGCCATCCGTACCATTGTATCATAAACAGCACTATCACCATGAGGATGATACTTACCTAGTACCTCTCCAACAATTCTAGCAGATTTTTTATGAGATTTTGAAGGTTTCATACCTAAATCATGCATTGCATATAAAATACGACGATGAACTGGTTTTAAACCATCACGAACATCTGGTAAAGCTCTAGCAACAATTACACTCATCGCATAATCAATATAGGCTTCTTGCATTTCATCTTCAATATCTACTGGTTTTATCCGTTCACTATCAAATTCTATCATAAATATCCCCCTAAATATCTAAATTCTTGACTTCTTTAGCATGGTTTTGAATAAATTCTCTTCTTGGTTGAACTTTATCCCCCATTAGAGTTGTAAATACTTCATCAGCAATAATAGCATCACTAATTTGTACCTGTTTTAATGTTCTATTTTCAGGGTCCATTGTAGTATCCCATAACTGCTCTGGATTCATCTCTCCTAAACCTTTATATCTTTGTAACGAGATACCGCTATCGCCAATCTCTTCTAATAATTTTTTTAATTGGCGATCATTATAAACATAATATTCTCCTCTACCCTTAGTTATTTTATATAAAGGTGGCTGTGCTATGTAGACATTTCCTTCATCAATTAGAGGCCTCATATACCGATAGAAGAAAGTTAATAATAAGGTTGTAATATGAGCACCATCAACATCGGCATCGGTCATAATGATAATCTTTTTATAGCGAGCTTTACTTAAATCAAAATCATCAGAAATACCTGTTCCAAAGGCTGTAATCAATGCTCTAATCTCATCATTACTTAAAATCTTATTTAATCTAGCCTTCTCAACATTCAATATCTTACCTTTCAGAGGTAAAATAGCTTGAAATTCTCTATCACGTCCCTGCTTAGCTGAACCACCTGCAGAATCACCCTCAACAATATAAATTTCACATTCTTCAGGATCTTTAGAAGAGCAATCAGCCAATTTACCTGGTAATGAAGTACTAGATAATGCACTTTTACGTTTAGTTAACTCTCTTGCCTTTTTAGCTGCTTTTCTCGCTCTAGCAGCAGTTACTGCTTTCTCCACAACAATTTTACCTATCTGTGGATTTTCTTCTAAAAGTGTACTCAATTTTTCCGAGGTTACTGAATCAACTATCCCTCTAATCTCTCTATTTCCTAATTTAGTTTTGGTTTGACCTTCAAATTGTGGATCAGATAATTTGACATTAATTATAGCTACAAGACCTTCTCTAATATCATCCCCAGATAAATTCTCATCTTTATCCTTAAGTAAATTATTCTTTCTAGCATAGTCATTAACAGTTCTAGTTAATGCACTTTTAAATCCACTTAAATGGGTTCCCCCTTCATGGGTGTTAATATTATTAGCAAAGGTGAATATTTTATCAACATAATCATTATTATATTGCATAGCTATCTCTATATGGGCTTCATCACTTTCAGCTTCAAAATAGATTACTTCATCATGAATTGGATCTTGACGATTGTTAATCTCTTCAACAAAAGAAATTATCCCACCTTCAAACTCAAAGCTATCCTCTACTTTCTCTTCTTTTCTTTCATCAATTATATTTATATTAATACCACGATTTAAATAAGCTAACTCTTTTAAGCGTTGACTCAAAACACTATACTTATATTTGATCTCTTCAAAAATTTCAGAATCTGCTTTAAAAGCAATCTTAGTTCCTGTTTCATCAGTCTCTCCAATTACTTCTAAATCTGCTTGGGGAATACCTCTATGATACCTTTGATAATAAACCTTTCCATTTCTTTTAATCTCTACTTCTAACCACTCTGATAAAGCATTTACTACTGAAACACCTACTCCATGTAGTCCCCCAGATACTTTATATCCCTCGCCACCAAATTTACCACCAGCATGCAATATAGTCATTACAACTTCTACAGCTGGTCGATTCATTTTAGGATGGATAGATACAGGAATACCCCTTCCATTATCTTCGACTGTTATAATATCATCTTTTTGAATTTTAACTATAATCTGATTACAATATCCTGCTAGAGCCTCATCTATACTATTATCCACAATTTCATAAACTAAATGATGTAATCCTTTAAGACTAGTACTACCAATATACATTCCTGGACGTTTACGAACAGCCTCAAGACCCTCTAATACTTGTATCTGCTCTGCATCATAATTTATCTCTTTTCCCATAAATATAAAACCTCCATATTAAACTTATTAAACCGTGACCTTACTCATCACGGTTTAGATTATAAGCAAAATTTACTCTTTTGCTTAATGTACTAGATGATATCATAGAATAATAAATTGTCTCATCAGTTACAATAAAAGATTTTGGATTTCCTTCAGAAAAGTCAGTAATAAACCCCTCTTCTTCAGCTACTTGTAAAAACTCTCTAGTTTTTTTAGAATGGGTTGTTGATTCAAAATCAGCTATCAAAACTACATCCTTAGCAGGAATAATATAACCAGCACCTAAATGCAACAAATATAACCCCTCCTTACAAAGAACGATATATCTTCATATAATTTTCACCAATAATTTTTTCAATCAATCTATTATTAAGATGCTTAGGATGAACATTTGCTTCTAGCATAACATATTTTTGAATAAATACTTTTACTTCTTTGGAATTAACCTCTTTTTTCAAAACATCAGTTATTAATTCATCTAATTTAATTTTTATTTTTACAATCAATTGATTCTTTATTCTTTCAAACTCTTCTTGTAAAATATTTGGATAAATATTTAATATCTCCTTATAACCCAACCAAGGAGTATTAGTTAGTATCTCTTCTAGTTTATTTATATCTATCTTTTTATTCTTCTCCCTTAATTCACAGATTACACATTTACTTTCATTAGGATCAATTAAAACTGAACAGTCTGGACAAGGAACCCACTCATTTATTTGTTTCCACTTCTTTATTTTTCTTTCTATTTCTAATAGATTACTAAATTTTTGTTTTAATTCATTATCAGAAATACAATTTGCAATATCAGAAATCTCCTGTACTTCTAAATTATTAAGTTCAATATCTTTATAACTTATCTCTTCTCTCACTTTAGTCTTAGCATTGAAAACCTTTCCAGACTGGAACCTAATATCTTTAACTATTATCTTACCAATCTTACTATTTATCTTATTAATAAACTCTTTTTTCATAAAAAGTAATTGATGGGCCCATACTGGACTATCCACTGCAACAAACAAAATTCCTTGATTAATATATTTAGCCTCAGTATGTTTTGTTATTTCATTACCATTTATTTCAGACCATAAATCCAACACTCTTTTTTCTTTAATCTTTTCCTCTATTCCTAATTTATTTAAAGTTTTACTTAAAATATTCTCAATTAAATCAGCCATGCTCACACCTCTATTGCTGATCCATTTTTTATTTCAAAAATCTTATAATTTCCTTTAAGACCAGTTAGATTCTTTAAATCAGTACTAGTAATAAAAGTTTGAATCTTATCTCTTATTGTATTTAATAAATGGTTTCTTCTACCAAGGTCAAGTTCTGAAAAAACATCATCAAGCAATAAAATTGGATATTCTCCAATTTCTCCTTTCATAAATTCAAGCTCAGCCAATTTTAAAGCTAAAGCTGCAGTTCTTTGTTGGCCTTGTGAGCCAAACTTTCTTATATCTATATTATTGACAATTAACGAGATATCATCCCTATGAGGGCCTAATGTCGTTACACCTTGATAAATCTCTCTCTCTCTCTTTTCTTCTAATTTCAATTTAAAAGATTTCTTGATCTCTTCTTCTGAACTATTGCTATCTAATTCTAATTCAGTATCATACTTTAATTCCAAAGCTTCTAGACCATTAGTAATTTTTCTTTGCATTAACTTAGATAAAATCCCTAATTTAATCAAAGACTCTAGCCTTTTCTTAATTATCTTAGCTCCTAAATCAATTAATTGTTGATCCCAAACCAATAACATTTCCTGTGGAGCCTTATTATCTCTAATTTCTTTTAGTAAATTATTGCGTTGCTTTAGCACTTTGCCATATTTAGATATTAAATGCCTGTAATAAGGACTAATTTGTGATATCTCTAAATCAATAAATTTTCTCCTTAAATTAGGACTACCCTTTACTAAACTTAAATCTTCAGGAGAAAATATCACTATATTTAAATATCCAATTAAATCATTAATTCTACCCAAACGATTAGAATTAATCTTAATTTCTTTATTTCTTCCTAACAGTGATAATTCTAATTGATAATCTTGATTATCTTTTATTAATTCGCCCTTTAAATATAACCCATCTTTCTGCCAATTAATCAATTCTGAATCAATATTAGTTCTATGGGAACCTCCCGTTCCAATTAAATAAATTGATTCTAAAATATTTGTCTTTCCTTGTGCATTAGAACCAATTAATAGATTAATATTTTTATTAAATTTTAAATGCTCTTCCGTATAATTTCTAAAATTCTTTAAGTAAAGCTGGGACAAATACAATTTAATTCATTCACCCCTTAAGAGGTAATTATTTTATATTCTATATCTTGATATTCAATTACATCATTCTCTTTTAGCGTCCTACCCCTTCTTTCTTCTATTTCGCCATTTACCTTAACATCTCCTGCTTTAATTATTACTTTAGCTTCACCACCTGTTGATACCAAATTAGCCCATTTAAGAAATTGATCTAATTTTATGCTCTCTGTATTTAATTTAATCTCTCTCATATTATACAACTCCTTCTTTATTTTTAAGTACTTCTTACTGGCATAATAATATATATATATTCATCACCAGAGCTATCTTTTATAACTCCAGGTGATAATGAACCTGATAATTCTAAAATGACCTGTTCACTAGTTATTACTTTCAAGCAATCCATCAAATAGGTAGCATTAAAAGCTATTTCAGTCTCTTGACCTGTTAAAGAGATAGAAATTCTTTCATACGCCTGACCTATTTCAGGGACATTGGCGGTAATAATTAATTGATCCTCCTGTAAATTAATCTTAATAATATTAGAATCTCTTTTAGCCAATAAAGATGCTCTCTTAGTAGCGTTTAATAGCTCAACTTTATTTATTATAGCTTTTGTATTATTCTTCTTTGGAATTACTTGTTTATAATTAGGAAATTGACCATCTATTAATCTAGATACTATAGTTACTCCTGAAAACTTAAATAAAATTTGATTACTTGTAATTGATATCTCTACTAAGTCTTCATTGTTATTTAATAGTTTTGAAATTTCATTCAAAGTTTTATTAGGAATAATAACTTCTTCACCAATTATATCTTTTCTATCAAATTTAACCTTTTTGTAGGATAGACGATATGTATCTGTTGCTACTAGTAGGAGGTTTTTTTCTTCAAACTTCAATAAACCACCTGTTAAAAATGGTTTACTTATATCGTCAGAGATGGCAAACTTTACTTGATTAATCATTTCCTTAAGTGTATTTTGATAAATGGTAAATCTTGTTTTTGAATTTATTTTTGGCAATAAAGGAAACTCATCAGATGAAGATCCATGTATATTAAACTGTGCTTGTCCACATTTAATCTGTGCAGTATTATTGGATAAATCTGCTGTTAATATAATTTGAGTATCAGATAATTCTCTGACTATACTTGTAAAATATTTTGCTGGTAAAACTATAGCTCCATCTTTTATAATATTTGCTTTAACATAGAATTCAATTCCTATTTCTAAATCTGTAGCAACTAACTTTACTTTATCTTCTTCTGTTTTTAATAAAATACCTGAAAGTATAGGTAAGGTTGTTTTTGAAGAAACTGCTCTATTAACTGTTTGAATTCCTTCAAAAAAATCTTTTTTACTGATCTCTATTCTCATATTGCACCTCCTTATACTTTTATTTTAAACCTTCTTATTAAAAAAATCTATTAATACTTTATATTATATAAAAAGATAGTAGTAGTAGTAGTAGGTGTTGTGGATAATGTGGAAAACCATGACGAGCCATTGTGCTATAAGGGTTTATGCCTGTTGATAAGTTGTTGATAAGTTGTTGATAATTATCCACAATTCCACAGCCTATAATTTTCCAGGTTGATTTATCAACAGAAAAATTATATTATCCACAGGTTATCCACAGGTTATCCACAGGTTATCCACAGCTAATTTCTCCTTATTTTATCTATTAAGGTATCTATAGTTTTTTTGAAATTTGTTTCCTCTTGTATCTTATTTTTTATTTTATCATAACCATGTAAAATAGTACTGTGATCTCTTCCCCCGAAGCGGTTACCTATTTGTGGTAGAGATAAATCGGTTAATTCTCTTGAGATATACATTGCTACTTGACGTGGAAAAGATATGGCTCTAGTCCTTTTTTTAGAATCCATCTCTTCAACTCTCATTCCATAGTGATGGGAAACAACTTTTTTGATTAAGTCTACTGTTATCTCTTTTGTATGATATTCAACATTATTATCAACAACGATTCCTTTAAGTGCACTTTTGGCTAAATCTACACTGATACGTTCATTTGTTAATGATGAATAAGCTACTATTCTAATTAAGGCACCTTCTAATTCTCTAATATTTGATTCTATTTTATTGGCAATATAGACAATAACATCATTTGGTACTTCCAAATCTTCTAAAGTTGCTTTTTTCTTTAAAATTGCAATTCTTGTTTCTAAGTCTGGTTCTTGTATATCAGTAATAAGACCCCATTCAAATCTTGATCGTAGACGTTCTTCTAAAGTTGGAATCTCTTTAGGTGGTCGATCGCTGGAGATTATTATTTGCTTATTAGCATCATGAAGAGCATTGAATGTATGGAAGAACTCTTCTTGAGTTCGTTCTTTACCCGCTAAAAACTGTATATCGTCTACTAAGAGGATATCTATATTTCTATATTGATTTCTAAATTTTACAGTTTGATCATATCTAATTGAATTGATTAATCTATTAGTAAATTCTTCTGAGGTTAAATACATAATTTTCATATTAGAATTATGTTTTAGTATATAGTGTCCAATAGCATGCATTAAGTGTGTTTTTCCCAAACCAACATCTCCATAAATGAAGAAGGGATTATAAGCTTTAGCTGGTGCTTCAGCTACTGCTAATGAAGCAGCATGTGCAAAACGATTACTATTTCCTATTACAAAAGTATCAAAAGTATATTTTGGATTTAAAATAGAATTACCAAGTTCTTCTTTTTTGGTGGTATCAGTTTTAGTTTGTTCTATTTGTTCCTCCTTCTCCTCTTCTATAAAAATTTCTTCTTGAGTCATTTCAGGAATTACAAATTTTACTTGATAAGATTTATCAGTAATTTTTAGAAGTGTTTCTTTGATAAGATTAGAATATTTTGTTTTTAGCCAATCTTTAGCAAATTCATTAGGCACTTCAATTATAATTGTATTACTTTGAATGGCTACTATTTCAGTAGGTTTAAACCATGTTTCAAAACTTGGTTTACTTAATTGATTCTCAATATTACCAAGAGTACTTTTCCAAATCTCTTTAATATCTTGTTTTTTCAAAATATAACCTCCTAAGCAAAGTTATCCACAGAAATTGTGAATAACCTGTGGATAACTATGGATTATTTAATTTAAACGCTAAAAAAATGATTAGTTAACCACAATTAACATATTGTTTTGTGGATAACTAATCCTGTTATTGGTATTTTACCACTAATATTTATCTTTTAAGTTAGATAGACAGACTAATGATAACAAATTATAAACAATTTATCAACAGTTTTTGTGGATAAATTGTTTGTAAGGTGTTTATTCTTGACATTACACAAGCTGATAATTTATAATTGTATAAGACACTTTGTGAATAACTACAGAGGAGGGTTAGTTTGTTATTTCTGAGGAGGATTATTTTAAATGAGTATTGATGAAAAGTTAAAAAAGACCTACGAATTCAAAAAGGTTTATAAATATGGAAAATCTATTGCTGATCGTTATGTTGTTTTGTATATTCTACAAAATAATAGTTCTTACAGAAAAGTAGGTTATTCAGTTAGTAAAAAAATAGGTAAAGCTGTAGTTAGAAATAAAATTAAGCGAGTTTTTAGAGAAACTTATAGGCATAATAAAGATAAATTAGTTACAGGTATTGATATTGTTTTAATTGCTCGTAAGCCCATTGTAGATGCTAATTATCAACAAATAGAGAAATCTTTAAATCGTCTTTTTAAAAAAGCTAAGATAATTAAGGAATGAAATTGATGAGGATAATTTTAAAAATGATAATTATAATAATTAAATTTTATCAAAAGTTTATTTCACCTTTAAAACCAAAAAGTACTTGTCGATTTTATCCTAGTTGTTCTACATATGCGATTCAGTCTTTAGATAAGTATGGATTATTAAAGGGTGGAGCTAAGGCAATTAAGAGAATTCTAAGTTGCCATCCTTTTCATCCTGGTGGATATGACCCCGTAGACTAAATTTATTTAGGAGGAGTATGATGTTTAGAAATAAAAGATTATTTTTAGTATTAATTTTAGTAGTAATTATATTAACTGGATGTTCGACAAATCCAGAATATAAATTAGATATTAGTAAAGCAGATGATTATACTGGTGAAAGTACAGTTGTTATTGAGCCTAATCAACAGGGGTATGCACAGGGGGATAAAGTAACTTTAACTGCTTATCCTAAAGACCAGTTTAAAAGTTGGAATGTTAATAAGTTGGGTGATAAAGAGAATCAGGATGTTTACACTGAAAATCCAAAGGAGTTTATTGTTGATAATTCTAAGGAAGTTATAGCTAACTTTAGTGATACAACAGTAGGTGTTAAATTTACAAAAGGTAGTAGTAGAGGTGGGATGTTTGGTTGGCTAGGTGATTTAATGCAGAATTTGTTAGGATTATTATATAATTTTACTAAAAGTTATGGTCTGTCAATCATAATCTTAACTTTAGCTGTTAAGCTGATATTATATCCTTTAACTCATAAACAGACAAGTTCTATGAAGAAGATGCAACAAATACAGCCTGAAATTGAGAAGTTAAGAGAGAAATATGGAGATAATCAGCAGAAGTTTCAGGAAGAGACTATGAAGTTATATCAAAAACATAAAATTAATCCATTATCAGGTTGCTTACCGATGGTTGTTCAAATGCCCATTCTAATTGCATTATATAGAGCTTTAAGAGGGTGGGAAGCTTTAGCTGGTAAATCATTTTTAATAATACCGGATTTAAGTCAGGGGTATATGCCTTTAGTCTTATTAACAGGAGTAATTACAGCAATTCAGAGTTTATTAACTCAAAATATTTCTTTAGATGATATCAAGTCTAATCCACAGAAAGCTTTAGCTGACAATAAGATGGCTCTATTTATGCCATTATTTATTATCTTTATTGGAGCTAGTTTACCAGCAGGGGTATTATTATACTGGTTTATCTCTAATTTAATTATGGTAATACAGCAATACTTAATATCAAAGGAGCCTGATGTGGAGTTTAAGGAGGAATCGAATTAATATGGAAAGGGTCATTATTACAGGAAAAACAATAGAAGAGGCCCTTAGTAGAGGATTAGCAGAATTAAATACTACAGAAGATAAGGTAGAGTATAGAGTTTTAGAAGAAGCTCAGAGCGGTTTTTTAGGTCTGATTGGACGAAAAGATGCTAAACTAGAGCTTATAAAGAAAGTTGATAAGAAAGAGAAGGCTAAAGAATTTTTAGAAGAGTTATTAGCAGAGATGGATTTAAATCTTACAGTTGAAATTATTCAAGATAATAATGAAAAAGATGCCTTGTTAAATATTATAGGTGACGATTTAGCGATTATAATTGGTCATCGAGGAAAGACATTAGATTCTTTACAATACTTAACTAATTTAGCGGTTAATAAAGGCAAAGAAGATTATTTAAGGGTAGCTTTAGATGCAGAAGGATATAGAAGTCGTAGAAAAGATACTTTAAAGAATTTAGCTCTTAAAATGGCTCACAAGGCTCAAAAAACAGGGCGTAAAGTTATGCTAGAGCCAATGCCTGCTCAAGAGAGAAAAGTAATTCATGCTGCTTTGCATAATAAATCTGATATAAATACTTATAGTGTAGGCAAGGAGCCTTATCGTAAAGTAGTTATTGTAAAGCAATAATTTGGGGACCCAGTATTTTAAAATACTGGGTCTGTTTAATTATTTATTGAAAAAATAAATTTGGGTAACTTATAAACTAGAGGTGATAAATATGTATGTTAAAGATACAATTGCTGCTATTTCCACTGCTATTGGTGAAGGTGGAATCGGAATTATAAGAGTTAGTGGCCCAGAAGCGATTGAAATTGTCAATAAAATCTTTAGAAGTATTAGAGGTAAAAGCTTATTGGAGGTTGATAGTTATACAGCCCATTATGGGCATATAGTTAATTCAACAGAGGAGATTGTCGATGAGGTTATTACTTTGGTGATGAAGTCTCCCAAAACCTATACGACTGAAGATATTGTTGAGATAAATTGTCATGGAGGGATGGTTCCTTTAAGAAAGGTTTTAGATTTGGTTTTAAAAGAAGGGGCTCGTTTAGCTGACCCAGGGGAATTTACTAAAAGGGCATTTTTAAATGGAAGGATAGACTTAGCCCAAGCAGAGGCTATTATCGATTTAATTCGTTCTCAAACTGAAACTGGGTTAAGGGTTGCTATCAACCAATTAGAAGGAGGACTTTCTCAAAAAGTAGGAGAGATTAGACAAGATTTAATTAAATTGTTAGCCCATTTAGAGGCTACTATCGATTTTCCTGAAGATGAGATTGAAGACTTTAATTCTGATGAGCTTTCTGATAGAATAGATGGAATAGCTAAGAAGGTAGATAAGTTATTAAAGACAAGCCAAAAAGGGAAGATATTAAAAGAGGGAATAGAAACTGCTATTATTGGGCGACCTAATGTCGGTAAGTCTAGTTTATTAAATGCTTTGCTAAGAGAGAAGAGAGCGATTGTTACTGAGATTCCAGGAACTACACGAGATATTATTGAAGAGGTAATTAATATTGATGGTATCCCAGTTAAAATTATTGATACAGCAGGAATTCGTGATACTGAGGATATTGTAGAGAAAATAGGTGTAGAGAGGTCTGAAGAGTTTTTAAATAGGGCTGATTTAGTCTTATTAGTGTTAGATGCTCATCAAGGGATTACAGCAGAAGATCGTAAATTAATGAATTCAATTAAAGAGAAAGATGCTGTAATTATTGCTAATAAATTAGATCTTGATAGCAAGTTAGATTTTACAGAGATTGAAGAGATTTTAAAAGATAAACCTATTGTTAAGACTGCAGCTGTTGAAAATCAGGGTATTGATGAGTTAGAAGATGTTATCTCTAATCTAGTTTTTAGTGGTGAGGTCAAAAATGAGGATCAGACTTTAATTACAAATATGAGGCATAAGAATGCTCTAGATAGGGCTTATCAGATGTTATTAGATGTGAAGAAGACCTTTGAAATGGATTTACCAAATGATTTTATTACAATTGATTTAAGAGCTGCTTTGGAGGCGGTAGGAGAGATTACTGGTGATACTATTGGAGAGGATATTATCGACCAAATTTTTGCTGATTTTTGTCTAGGGAAGTAATTCTTCATTATTTTATAATAAAGAATTACGACTACGAAGAGTCTCTTGAGACTCGAAGGGGATTTTTAGAAAAATAATAGTAATAAGTAACTTGTTATATAGGAGGAGTAATGATGACAGACTATGATATTATAGTGGTTGGTGCAGGGCATGCTGGTTGTGAAGCAGCTTTAGCTGCTGCTAGGATGGGTGCTAAAACATTAATTTTGACATTAAATGCTGATCATATTGCTTTAATGCCTTGTAATCCATCAATAGGAGGTCCTGCTAAAGGGCATATTGTCCGTGAGATAGATGCTCTTGGTGGAGAGATGGCTAAGAATATAGATAAATCTTATATCAATATTAGAATGCTTAATACATCTAAAGGTCCTGCTGTTCATGCTTTAAGAGCTCAAGCTGATAAGCAGAAGTATCAATTTGAAATGACTAAGGTTTTACAAGAGCAAGAGAATTTAGATTTAAAGCAGACTATAGTAACAGATCTAGTAATAGAAGATAATATAGTAAAAGGTATAAAAACAATTACTGGAGTCACCTATGCTGCTAAGAAAATAGTCCTAACTACAGGTACTTCCCTTGATGGGAAAGTTATTATTGGTGATGTTAAGTATACAGGAGGAAGGCAAGGGGAGTTTGCTGCTACTGATTTAGCTAAAAGTTTGAAAGAAGCAGGAATTAGTTTGGAGAGGTTCCAGACAGCAACTCCACCTAGAATAGATAGAAATACTATAGAACCTGAAAAGATGACTCTTCATCCAAGCTCCCAAGAGCCACTTAAGTTTTCTTTTTTTAGAAAATATGAAGAAAGAGAGACTCGTGATTGCTGGTTAACCTATACTGGAGAGGAGACAAGAGTGGTGATGGTAGAGAATATTGAACACTCCCCTTTATCAACAGGGATTGTGGAAGGGAGTGGTCCTCGCTATTGTCCATCAATTGACCGCAAGATTATGAGATTTCCTGATAAGTTGACCCATCAGGTCTTTGTTGAGCCAGAAGGCCTATATACAAATGAACTTTACCTTAATGGATTAACTACAAGTATGCCAGAAGAGATTCAGCTAAAGGTTGTCCGTAGTGTTCCGGGGTTAGAGAAGGCTGAGATTATGAGACCAGGCTATGCAGTAGAGTATGAGTATATTCCACCATATCAACTAAAGCCAACGATGGAGAATAAGGTTATAACTGGTTTATATACAGCAGGTCAGCTTAATGGAACTAGTGGATATGAAGAGGCTGCTGCTCAAGGATTAATGGCAGGGATTAATGCTGTATTAGATATAAAAGGTGAAGAGCCATTGATTTTAAAACGTTCTGATTCTTATATTGGAGTATTGATTGATGATCTGGTTACTAAAGGTACTAGTGAACCTTATCGTATGTTAACATCTAGAGCAGAGTACCGTTTGATTTTACGCCAGGATAATGCAGATTTAAGGTTAACCCCAATTGGATATAAGCTTGGATTAATCAGTGAAGAGAATTATAATAAGGTTGAAGCTAAAAGAACTGCAATTAAAGAGAACTTAGCTAAATTAAATGAAATAACGGTTACTCCAACTAAAGAGGTTCGTGGACTTTTAGAGGAATTAGGTAGTGGTGGCTTAAAGAAAGCCGTTAGTTTAGCTACTATTCTTGAAAGACCAGAAGTTAGTTACAAGGATTTAAAGAGGTTTAGTCAAGAAGCTCCAGAGGTAGATGAAGAGGTAGGAGAACAGTTAGAGATTGAGACTAAATATCGTGGTTATATCAGTAGACAGTTAAAGCAAGTTGATAAGTTTAAATATATGGAGGAGAAGAAGATTCCTCAAGATATCGATTATCACCAATTAACTAATTTAAGAAAAGAAGCGCGAGAGAAGTTAGATAACATTAGACCGATGTCAATTGGACAGGCTTCAAGGATTTCTGGGGTATCTCCAGCTGATATTTCAGTATTGATGATTTATTTAGAGGAGATGCAGAGAGGAGGAGAAGAATGAGAGAGTATGATGTAATAGTAGTTGGAACAGGGCATGCAGGTTGTGAAGCCGCCTTAGCAGCTGCTAGAATGGGTGCTAAGACCTTAGCATTAACTGTTGATTTAGATAATATTGCCTTGATGCCTTGTAATCCAGCCATTGGAGGACCCGCTAAAAGCCATATTGTCCGTGAAATTGATGCTTTAGGTGGAGAGATGGCCAAGAATATTGATAAGACCTGTATCCAAATTAGAATGCTTAATACAGGTAAAGGTCCTGCTGTCCATGCTTTGCGAGCTCAAGCAGATAAGAAGATGTACCATATTGAGATGAAGAAGGTCTTAGAGGAGCAGGAGAATCTAGATGTACGCCAAGCTATGGTAGAAGAGCTGATAGTTGAAGATGGTGCTGTTACTGGTGTTAAGATAAAGACAGGAATAACTTTTAAGGCTAAGAAGGTTATTTTAACTACAGGAACCTTCTTAAAGGGGGAGATTATTATTGGAGAGACTAGATATAGCTCTGGTCCTCACAATCAATTCCCATCAAATGCTCTATCGGATAATCTAAAGGAGATAGGGTTTAAGCTCTTTAGATTTAAGACTGGAACTCCACCACGTGTTGATAAGCGAACTATAGATTTTAGTAAGTTGGAATTACAACCTGAATTTGAAGATAAGATTGCATTTTCTTTTGAAAATGATAATATCAAGAATAATCTTCAAAGACAAGATTGCTGGATTGTCCATACTAATGAGGACACCCATAAAGTTATTTTAGATAATATTGACCGTTCTCCAATGTTCAATGGTGATATTAGTGGAGAGGGTCCACGATATTGTCCTTCTATTGAGACTAAGGTATATAGGTTTCAACATAAAGGTCGCCATAAATTATTTGTAGAGCCTGAAGGAGAATATATCTATGAGATGTACTTATCTGGTTTCTCTACTAGTATGCCTGTTGATGTACAGGTAGAGATGTTAAGAACCTTACCTGGCTTTGAGCAGGCTGAGATTATTCGTCCAGCCTATGCTATTGAATATGATTGCATTGATCCAACTACTTTAAAGCCAACCTTAGAGACTAAGATGATTAGGAATCTCTATACAGCAGGACAACTCAATGGAACTAGTGGTTATGAGGAGGCTGGCGGACAGGGATTGATGGCTGGAATCAATGCGGTCTTAGATATTCAGGGTAAAGAACCTTTTATTTTAAAACGATCAGAGGCATATATTGGGGTATTAATTGATGATTTAGTAACTAAAGGTACTCATGAACCTTATCGGATGTTGACCTCTCGTGCTGAGTATCGCTTGGTATTACGCCAAGACAATGCTGATTTGAGATTAACTAAATTAGGATATGAGATAGGTTTGATATCTGAAGAGAGATATCAAAGGTTTTTAGCTAAAAAAGAAGCAATTAAGGAAGAGATAGAACGATTAGAGAATACAGAGATCTATCCAACAGATGAAGGGGTACAGGAGTATTTAGTTCAATTGGGAAGTACCAAAATTAATAATAAGGTGACATTAGCAAAGTTAATTAGACGTCCAGAGTTAAGTTATAAAGTCTTAGCTAAGTTGGACCAAGATCGACCTCGATTACCTTATTCAGTTAGAGAAGAGGTAGAGATTCAGCTTAAGTATGAAGGATATATTAAAAAGCAACAAGAGCAGATTAAAAAGCAACAGGAATTAGAGAATAAGAAATTACCTGAAGATATAGATTACAACCAAGTAAAGAGCTTGAGATTAGAGGCTAAGGAGAAGTTAAATGAGATTAGGCCTCTATCTTTAGGTCAAGCAGGCAGAATTTCTGGAGTATCACCAGCTGATATTTCAGTACTTACTATCTATTTAGAACAACTAGAAAGAAGTAAGGGGAGAGATTAGTGGATTATAAGGAGAAGTTAGTAGAAGGTGCAAAGCAGTTTGGGATTGAATTAACAGCAAAGCAAGTGGAACAATTTATTAACTATATGGATATCTTAAATGAATGGAATCAAAAGATGAATTTAACTGGTCTAGAAGAGCCAGATGCGATTGTAATTAAGCATTTTTTAGATTCAATTTCTTGTGTAGAAGGTATGGATATAGATGGTAATGAGAGAATTATTGATGTAGGGACAGGGGCTGGATTTCCAGGAATGCCTCTAAAGATTATCTATCCTGATTTAAAAGTGACTTTGCTTGATTCTTTAAAAAAGAGAATTAACTTCTTAGAGCATGTTGCTATAGAGCTTGGATTAAAGGACGTAGAGTGTATTCATGGTCGAGCTGAAGATTATGGGCAAGATAAAAAATATCGAGAAAAATATGACTATGTCTTAGCTCGAGCAGTAGCTTCATTAGATGTATTATCTGAGTATACTCTTCCTTTTGTTAAGGTTGGGGGTTCTTTTGTTGCTCAGCGTGGTACTAATGTGAAAGAAGAGGTAGTAGAGGGGACAAATGCTATTGAAATCTTGGGAGGTATGATTATGGATGTTGTAGAGGTAGACTTGCCTTATACAGATGCAGAGAGAAATTTAGTAATTATCGATAAGGTAGTAGCTACTCCTAATAATTATCCAAGAAGAGCAGGAAAGCCAAAGAAGAAACCTTTATAGCCAGCTAATTTTAAAATGTCGCTATAGAGAGTACAACACTTTCGTGTCAGGAATCGGGAATCTAGAATCAGTCTGTTTTACTGATAACTGGTTCCTGACTCCTGATTCCCACTAATGTAGTAATATCTCCATTGAGTCTTACTTTAGAATTGCTCATCTATGTGAACATATATAATCATTTATAAAATTATCCCTTTTGGAGAAAATAGATATAGCTATATCTTCCGAAAGGGTGATTTTATTGTTTAGATATAATATTTTTCAAATTAATTTTAAGGATTTTATTAAAGGAGCCATAATCAAATTTTTTTTATTATTTTTAATCCTATCAGTGAGTTCAGTATCGGTATTTGCTCAGATAAGGATTAATACTTTATTGACAACTGAAGGTTTGAATAAAGAAGGTTTTCCCGTTACATATAGAGATGAATTTAGTTTAAGTAACCATAAAGGAGTCCAATACTATATTGAGTGGATTCCTGATAATAAGAATCATGATATTTCAATTAAATGGTTTGATCCCAAAGATAGATTAATTAATTACTTGAATCTAAGTGATTTTTCAGATTCTGTAGTTAGAGACTATATTAGTTTTATTAGTAAGAATAAAAGTCAGTTTATGGTACCAAGCTTGTTTGGAGAATATTCTATTTATTTTTATGTTGATGATAAACTTCTTGCTATTAGCAAATTTAAGGTCAGTAAATAGGAAGCAGATAATCTGCTTCCTATTTATTTAAAATATCTATAACTTCTTAACTCTATATCTAATTAAAATTATTTTATTTATAATTATCTCAAAAGGAATTTATCTTTATTTCACGAACTATTAATAGTATATTAGGAATAAAATGGATTATCAGAAGAGGTAATTGATATTAATTTTAGATAAAATAATTGGAGTTAAGAGGTGAAAAAGATGGGAAAGACTATTGCAATTGTTAATCAAAAAGGTGGAGTAGGAAAGAGTACTACAACTGTCAATTTAGGAAGTTATTTAGCAGAGTTAGGTAAGAGGGTTCTATTATTGGATATAGACCCTCAAGGGAATGCGACTAGTGGTGTTGGAGTGGACAAGTCTAAGATAGAAGATTGCATCTATGGAGTGCTAATAGAAGGAAAGAAGCTGAGTGAAATAATGAAAAGTACTATTATAGAAGGGTTGGATATTGTTCCTGCAACTTTAGAGTTAGCAGGGGCAGAGATTGAGTTGGTATCGAGTATCTCTAGAGAATATAAGGTTAAGAATGCAATAAATGAGGTAAAGGAAGATTATGATTATATCTTAATAGATTGTCCTCCTTCTTTGGGATTATTGACTTTGAATTCATTAGCAGCAGCTGATTCTGTATTGATTCCTATTCAATGTGAGTATTATGCTTTAGAGGGATTAAGTCAGCTATTAAGTACCATTGACTTAATTAAAGAGGGATTAAACCCTGATATCGATATAAATGGTGTTTTATTAACAATGTATGATTCTAGAACAAATTTATCAGAGCAGGTTAGCTATGAAGTTAAAGATCATTTTGGTCAGATGGTTTATAAGACTGTTATTCCTAGAAATGTACGTTTAAGTGAAGCACCAAGTTTTGGAGAACCGATTAATGTCTATGATAAGAGATCTACAGGTGCTAAAGCATATTTAGAATTGGCAAAGGAAGTGATTGTGCGTGTCTAAAAGAAGATTAGGAAGAGGGTTAAATGCTTTAATTAGTAATTCCGATACTAAGTTAATAGAAGGTGAGAATTCACAGGTAAAGAAGATTGATTTAAAGTTGATTGAGCCTAATCCTTATCAACCAAGAAAGATCTTTAATCAGGAGGAATTAGATGAGTTGACTCAGTCTATCAAAGAGCATGGATTGATTCAACCTATCATAGTGAGAAAGGCTGAGAGTGATTCAGGTTATCAGATTGTGGCAGGGGAGAGAAGATATAGAGCTTCTAAGAGTTTAAAACTAAAAGAGATAGAAGCAATTATTACAGATATTGATGAACAACAGATGATGGAGATTGCTTTAATTGAAAATTTACAGAGAAAAGACTTAAATCCGATTGAAGAGGCTGAGGCTTATCAACAATTAATTGATACTTTTAATTTGGTACAAGCTCAATTGGCTAAACGGGTTGGTAAAAGCCGTTCTAGTATAGCTAATTCTTTAAGATTATTAAAATTACCTGATGAAATCAAAGAGTATGTTTCACGTGGAACTCTAGCAATGGGACATGCTCGTGCATTATTGGCTATTGAAGATATTGATCTGCAGAAGGAAGTAGCTCAAGAAATTATTGATAAAGAATTAAGTGTAAGAGAAACTGAGAAATTGATTAAATGGTTAAAGAGTAAATCAAGTCAACCTAAGAAGAAAAATACAACTAAAAAAGATCCAAACGTAACTATAGTTGAAGAGAAGTTAAGAGGTATTTTAGGAACTAAGGTAGCAATACAATCTGGCAAGAAGAAGGGTAAGATAGTTATTGAATATTATTCTAATGATGACTTATCTAGAATCATTGAGGTATTAGATAAATAGGAAGAAGTTGTTTGAAACTTTCTTTTTCATGATGTATAATATAACTAAATCTGAATATCTTGATGTTTCACATGAAACATCCTAATAGATTGGGATTTTTCCTGGTTTAGAGGGATGAAGTGAAATATTAATACAAGTTCTCTAAATGAAAGGGGTATCCTAATCATAGGGAGAGAGTGTCTTAGGGCTAGTATGTCAAGACTTATCTCTGTGGTAAGTCTTTTTTTATTTATAAATGTGAAAAAAATCTCAAGAGGAGTGATAAATATGTCAAAGGATTTTATTGATGATGGGAAGTTAGAGGAGATTTTAGCAGAGGCAAAACCGACAGAAGAGAAGATAGAGCAAATTATTAATAAGTCATTAAATAAAGAGAGATTATCTTTAGAAGAGACGGCTACTTTGTTACAAGCTGACAAGCCAGAATGGATTGAGAGAATATTTAAAGGTGCTGAGGAGTTAAAGAACAAAGTTTATGGTGATAGAATAGTATTATTTGCTCCTTTATATGTAGGAAATAAATGTATCAATAACTGTGAATACTGTGGTTTTAAGGCTTCTAATACTGAAATTGATCGCTGTACTTTGACTATTAAAGAATTGCAGGAAGAAGTCAAGGCGATGGAGAAAAAAGGGCAGAAACGTTCTATCTTAGTCTATGGAGAGAGTCCAGATTATGATGCAGACTTTATTGCCAAGACTGTAGAGGCTGTGTATGATACTCGAGAGGATAAAGGAGAGATTAGACGGGTTAATATCAATGCTGCTCCTTTAGATGTAGAGGGCTATAAGAAATTAAAAGAGGTTGGTATTGGAACTTATCAGATCTTCCAGGAGACTTATCATCATGAAACTTATCAAAAGGTACACCATTCTGGACCTAAAAAAGACTTTGAATGGCGAGTAACAGGACTAGATAGGGCAATGGAAGCTGGAATTGATGATGTAGGGATTGGAGTATTATTTGGGCTATATGATTGGAAGTATGAAGTAATGGGACTATTAGAGCATACAATTCACCTTGAAGAGAAGTACAATGTTGGTCCTCATACAATCTCTTTTCCTAGATTAAAGGAAGCTAGTAATGTAAGCATAGATGATAAACACTTTGTTAATGACCAAGAACTGAAACGAATAATAGCTATCTTAAGACTTGCTGTTCCTTATACTGGTTTAATCTTAACCGCACGTGAAGATGCTAAATTAAGAAGAGAAGCTATTAAATTAGGGGTTTCACAGATTGATGCTGGAACTAAGATAGAGATAAATGGTTATGCTGATGCTGATGATGAACAAGATATAAACCGTGAGCAGTTTATGATAGGAGATAGTCGTTCTTTAGATGATGTAATTTATGAATTGCTTAGTGATGGATATATTCCTTCCTTCTGTACTGCCTGTTATCGCTTAGGAAGGACAGGAGAACATTTTATGGAATTTGCTATTCCTGGCTTTATCAAAAGATACTGTGGGCCTAATGCTCTATTAACCTTTAAAGAATACTTAGAGGATTATGCTTCTAAGAAGACTAAAGAGGTTGGGGAGAAGTTGATCCAAGAAAAATTGGCTGAGATAGAAGATGAGAAGACTAAAGAGAAGATTGAAGCTAAATTAGGGGAGATTGAAGATGAAAAAAGAGATTTATACTTTTAAAGAAGAGCTAAGCAATGCTGTTAATCAAGATAATGTCAAAGTCTGGCTTAATAAGAAGGAAGGAAAGAGGATTGATTATCTTTTTAAGATTGGAGAAGAACAATTTACTGACTCTAGAGTAATAGGCGAAAATAAGGATTTTCTACTATTAGGACAGAATATAGATGATGAATTAAAAGAGGAGTTAAGTTTACTCTTTAATAATTATTTTAATTCAGATAAAAAATAAAGCAGAAAGAGGGTATTATATGGAGTTAGAAGCTATTTTGAACAAAGATAAATTGACTAGGGATGATTTAATCGATTTAATGAATTTAGAAGATAAAGAAGATTTGCAGAAATTATATGATAAAGCTTATGAGGTTAAAGCTGAATATATAGGACAGAAGGTTTACTATCGGGGTTTAATAGAGTTCAGTAATGTATGTGTTAAGAACTGTAATTATTGTGGAATCAGAAAGGATAATCATAAGGTAGATAGATTTACTATGACGGAGGAAGAAATCTTAGATAGAGCTAAATGGGCTTATGAAAATAACTATGGGTCAATCGTTCTCCAATCCGGTGAGAGAAGTGATAAAGAGTTTATTGAATTTGTTGATAATATCATTAAAAAGATTAAAGAATTAAGTAATGATGAATTGGGGATTACCTTGTCCTTAGGGGAGCAGAGTAAGGAAACCTATCAGCGTTGGTATGATTTAGGAGCCCATCGTTATTTACTTAGAATAGAGAGTTCTAATCAAGAGTTATACAATTCCCTTCACCCAGATGACCATGACTTTAAACGTAGATTAGAATGTTTAGCAGAGATGAAGGAGATTGGTTATCAAGTAGGTACTGGAGTAATGATTGGATTCCCAGGTCAGACTATAGAAAATTTAGTTGATGATTTAATCTTCTTTAAAGAAAATGATATTGATATGGTTGGGATGGGACCTTATGTTCTCCATGAAGATACCCCGACAGCTAAGGATGTTGAAGATAATAAAGTTTTAAAGACTAGAAACCTTAATTGGGGATTGAAGATGGTAGCAATCTTAAGATTATTAATGAAGGATATTAATATTGCAGCAACTACTGCTTTACAGGCTCTAAATCCAGTAGGGCGTGAGATGGCATTAAAGGCAGGAGCTAATATCCTAATGCCGATTATTACTCATAGAAAATATAGAACTGAATATCAGCTTTATGAGAATAAGCCCTGTATTGATGAAGAGGCTTCTGACTGTAAGAACTGCTTAGCTGCTAGAGTAGGCACAGTAGGTGATGAGATTGTGTATGGTGAGTGGGGAGATTCACCACATTATTTTAAAAGAATTAATGAAAAATAAGTGGATAGTGTGAGTGTTAGTGTGAGTACTATATATTAGAATTTACTTACACTAACACTAATAACTCACACTTTTCATATAACTTCGGAGGTGAAGAATTATGCAAAACACACCACAGGCTAATAGATTACACATTGCTCTGTTAGGGAGGAGAAATGCTGGTAAATCTAGCTTAATCAATGCACTGACCAATCAGGATTTGGCTGTGGTTTCTGATGTAGCAGGAACAACAACTGACCCAGTCTATAAGTCAATGGAAATCTTACCGATTGGACCAGTGACTATGATTGATACGGCAGGAATTGATGATGTAGGTGAGCTAGGTGAATTAAGAATTAAAAAGACCAAAGAGGCTTTAAGTAGGACAGATTTAGCTTTATTGGTAATTGATCCTGAAGTAGGAGTAGATGAATATGAGAAGAACTTACTGGCTGAATTAGAGGAACGGGAGATTTCGGTTGTAGGTGTAGTCAATAAAGAGGACAAATTTGACCAGTTAGAATTAAATTCTTTAATGAAAGAGTTAGGTATTAAATTATTGAAAGTCAGTGCTAAAGAGCAGGCAGGGATAGAAGAGCTAAAGAAAGAGATAATCCTACAAGCTCCAGAGAAATTTGAAGAACCCCATATTATTGGAGATTTAATCAAACCTCAAGATATAGTCGTATTGGTTATTCCCATAGATTTGGCTGCTCCTAAGGGTAGATTAATCTTACCACAGGTTCAAACCTTGCGAGATATTCTCGATAATGATGCCCAAGCAGTAGTAGTTAAAGAAACAGAGTTAAAAGGTGCTTTAGATAGTCTTAAAAAGAAGCCTAAAATTGTAGTTACTGATTCTCAAGCCTTTATGAAGGTGGCTGCCGATGTACCAGAAGATATTATGTTGACTGGATTCTCAGTCTTATTTGCTCGCTATAAGGGTGATTTAGAGATCTTTACTAGAGGTGCTAAAGGAATCTCTAAACTTAAGGTAGGAGATAAGGTGTTAATCTGTGAAAGCTGTACCCACCATCGGACTGCTGATGATATTGGAACTGTCAAAATTCCTCGCTGGTTACGCCAAGAAGTAGGTGGAGAGTTGGAATTTGACCATGTGGCTGGAAGGGAATTTCCTGATAATGTTGAGGAGTATAGTTTAATTGTTCAATGTGGCGGATGTATGACCAATCGCAAAGAGATTTTATATAGGTTGAAGAAGGCTGATAGTTTAGGTGTTCCAATCGTTAATTATGGGATGCTAATTGCTTATGTACATGGTATTTTAGATAGAGCCTTAGAACCTTTTCCCTTGGCTCAAATGGTCTGGGAGGAAGATTAATGAGAGTTGAAGAGGACTTATTAGGGGTTAGAGAACTTAAAGATGAAAGCTATTATGGAATTAGTACTTTAAGGTCTGCTGAAAACTTTAACTTTACTGGCAGAAAGGTCAATTTAGAGTTGATTAAGGCGATAGTTCAAATTAAAATGGCTGCTATAATTACTAATTATGAGTTGGATAAGGTCAGTGAAGAGAAGAAAGAAGCTGTCCTAAAAGCTTGTAAGGAAATCTTAGCAGGAAAATTTGATGAGGAGTTTATTTTAGATGCCTTACAGGGTGGGGCTGGGACATCGACCAATATGATGGTTAATGAAGTGATTGCTAATCGAGCAATTGAGCTGTTAGGTGGACAGAAGGGGGATTACAGTCTAGTTCACCCCAATGAAGATATTAATCTAAGCCAATCTACCAATGATGTCTATCCGACTGCTGTCAGAATTTCTGCTTTAAAATTATTGATACCCTTAAGTGAAGAGGTGGCTAACTTACAGGAAGCATTACAAGAAAAAGAGAGGGAATTTGCCAATTATCTCAAATTAGGTCGGACTCAACTACAGGATGCTGTCCCTATTACTTTAGGACAGGAGTTCTCTGCTTATGCAGAAACGATTAGTCGTGACAGGTGGAGATTATTTAAAGTAGCTGAGCGATTAAAGCAGATTAATTTAGGTGGGACAGCTATAGGTACAGGTTTAAATGCTCCCCGTAAGTATATCTTCAAAGTTGTCAAAGAAATTAGAAACATAACAGGTCTAAACTTGGCTCATGCAGAGAATATGATAGATAATACACAAAATTTAGATGTTTTTGTAGAGGTTTCAGGTTTATTGAAGGCTTTAGCTGTAAACTTAAATAAAATTGCTAATGATTTAAGGTTATTAAGTTCAGGACCTAAAGGAGGAATAGGTGAGATTAAATTACCTCAAGTACAGGTAGGTTCTTCAATTATGCCAGGTAAGATTAATCCAGTAATTCCTGAAGCGATCAATCAAGTAGCTTTTCTAGTAATCAGTAATGATCAAGCCATTACCTTGGCTGCTCAATCAGGTCAATTGGAGCTAAATGTAATGACCCCGTTATTAGCCGATAAATTACTAGAGAGTTTAACAGTCTTAAAAAATGGTGTAAAAATCTTTAGAGAGAGATGTATTATAGGAATTGAAGCTAATCAAGAGCGATGCCAAGAGCTATTAGAAGATAGTTTGGGACTACTAACAGCATTAAATCCTTATTTAGGATATAAATTAACAACAGAGATTGCTAAAGAGGTTTTAACAGGAGAAAAGAAGGTCAGAGAGTCTGTGTTAGAGAGAGGACTCTTTAGTGAAGAAGAGCTGGAGCAAATTTTGAGTCCAAATGAGATGACCCATCCAGGGATAGCAGCAGAGAAATTGTATAAAGAATGGAAGATAAAGGATTAGTGCAAAAAAGAGAGGAAAAATCCTCTCTTTTTACTGTTTTAGCAGGAATTAAGAGATAAAAGTATAATTTCTTTATAAAATCAAGGAATAATGAAGGAGAGAGAATATGAAGGGGACTATAGTTAATACTATCTCGATTATCATAGGAGGTAGTTTAGGAATAATGCTTGGAGCTAAGTTAAAGAAGAGATTTAAGGAAACTGTTATGCAGGGATTGAGTTTATCAGTATTACTGATAGGTATACAGATGGCATTAAGTACTAACAACCCAACTTATATTATCTTTAGCTTATTAATAGGTGGATTGATTGGAGAAGCAATTAACATAGAGGATAAATTAGAAAGTATCGGTAAATGGTTTGAGAGAAGGCTAGGAAATAGAGGTAGAGTAGCGGAAGGTTTTGTCCAATGTAGCTTAATCTATTGTGTTGGTGCTATGGCAATAATGGGGGCTATTCAGGATGGATTACAGCATGACCCCTCTACATTATATGCCAAAGCTTTATTAGATGGGTTTTCTGGAATAGCCTTTGCTTCTACTTTAGGCATAGGAGTTATTTTATCAGCAATACCTGTCTTCTTATATCAGGGTGCTATTACTTTACTAGCAAGTCAGGTCAAGGTCTTTTTGACCGACCCTATCATTACTGAAATGACAGCAACAGGGGGACTATTAATTTTGGCAATTGCTTTAAATATGCTAAATATAACCAAAATTAAAGTTGGGAATTTATTGCCGGCTATTTTTGTAGTAATTGCTTTAGTTTACTTATTCTAATTATGTAAAGTATCTTGTCTTAGTTAAATATGAATATGGATGGTAGGGGAATATGTAGATTGAGAGAGTTTTTTATTTGGGTAATTAGGTGGCTAGAAGGTGAGGTTTTAAACTTTTTACCCAATTAGCTATCTTCCTTTCCTAACATCCAAATTGTTCCGTAACTATAATAAATAACCGTTATAATTTAATTTGCTAATCAGTAAGATTATATTATAAGTTATGACATTATAGTACTTTTATCTTAAATAATATAAACTTTATTCAATAAAATAATTAATTTGAAATGTTGATAAAAAAGAGGAAAAATGTTTTTTATGTAGAATAATTGTAATAAGTTTAGTTGTTTAGTCAGGTATTTAGTTTTAATAGTGTATACTTAATCTATAAAATGGAGGGGACAGTATTATGTCTTACAATAAAGGAAAACGCAAAATAACTTTAACAATTGTTCCCCATACCGATGGTGATATTCGAACCTTACGTATCTCTAAAAGTAGTATTAAGTTTATCTTTTTATGTATATTTATTTCTGTTACTGTTCTATTAGGCTGTTTATTGTATTATTATGGAGAGTATAACCAAGCTCAAAGTGAGATTGATAATTTAATTCCTTACAAGGAGAAGAACCAGGTTCTCAAAGAAGAGAAAGAGTATTATGAACAGAGGTTATCGGAGTTTATTAATGAGATAGAGAAGATAAATAATGAATTTGGAGATATTATAACTGAAAAACAAGAGATTAGAGAGTTGATTAATGGTAAAGATGATATCAGTAAAAGCGATGAAATGCAAACTGATATGAGTAATAATATTGGATATTATGATTTTGAGAACTCCGATGATAAGGGCAGTGATATGATCCAGTATATAGAAGCCAATTTAGTTATGCTAAAAGAAGTAATGCCGAAACAAAAAAAAGAATTATATAATTTAAAACAGAAGGTAGTAGAACATAATAGGTTTATAGAGGCTAAACCTCAAGGGTGGCCAATTAGAAGTGGACAAGGCCGAATTACTTCACCTTTTGGATATCGTTATCATCCAGTATTAAAAAAGAGGCTATTTCATGATGGGATAGATATCGGAATTTGGTATAATCATAAGGTTATTGCCACAGGGAAAGGTAGAGTAATCTTTGCAGGTAATAGAAATGACGGTTATGGCAGAAAGGTTGTAATTGACCATGGCTATGGCTATAAGACCGTATATGCACATAATAATAGGGTATTAGTAAAGAGTGGACAATGGGTTGAACGAGGAGATGTAATTGCACTATCAGGTAATTCTGGACGTAGTACCGGACCTCATTTACATTATGAAATTCGATACAAAGGAAAAGTAGTTAATCCAATGGACTATATAAAATAGTTATTTTACAAATAGGAGGGCTATAGATGTTCGGAAAGAAGAAGAAAAATAAAAGAGCAAAGGGTATCGGGACAATTATTAGTGCTGGTACACATGTTGAAGGAACAATTCAAGTGGCTGAATCAATTAGAATTGATGGACAATTAGATGGAGAGTTAATCGTACAAGGAGATATCTACGTAGGTAAAGAAGGAAGGTTAACTGCTAATGTCCAAGGTGATAATATAATGATTGCTGGGGTTGTAGAAGGTAATGTAAAAGCTGAAGGTAGATTAGAGATAGTAGAGACAGGTAAGTTAATCGGTGATATATCTATCTGTAACTTAATTATTCATGATGGAGCAACTTTCCAAGGTAATAGCACTTCTAAGGCAGATATTGAACAGAAGATGTCTGAATCTAAGAAATCGTTAACTAATAAAGGTAAAGAAGAAGTAAATGATAATAAATCCAAGCAAGACTCTAATGATGACTCTACTAATATCTTTAAAAGAGTAGAAGATAAAGATAAGAAGAAGGGTTAATATGAAATTTAAAAGAGTAACTACTGAAGAAGAGTTAAAAAGAGTCTTTGAATTGAGAAGGGAAGTCTTTATTGAGGAACAAAGTGTACCAGTTGAATTAGAGCTTGATGAAGATGATAAGAGAGCAATTCATTTTATAGTTCAGACACCAGAAGCAGTTGTTGGAACCTGTAGATTGTTGTTAGTTAACGATAGTTTGGCTAAAGTACAGAGGATGGCAATTAAAAAAGAGTATCGTAGCAAGGGAGTAGGTTCTAGATTATTATCTGAGGTTATGGATTTTGCTAAACAAGAAGGGCTTAAAGAGTTGCTGCTGCATGCTCAAACTCATGCTGTTGATTTTTATAAGAATAATGGCTTTAATGTACTTTCAGATGATATAATTGAAGAAGCAGGTATAGCACATTTAAAGATGAATAAAATACTATAAAGGAAAGGCTTTGATTTAAATAAATAAATCAAAGCCTTTAGCTATTGTATTCTCTTAATTCCTGAAATAAAGAGTAAGCAATTATTTTTGACATTTTAATAACTAAGCTTAAGCGAGTGCTTTGCAGTACAAAATATTCCATATATCCAGAAACATTTACTAAACCGGTAATGTGTATATTTCCCACAGGAGGGAGATTCTTATTGACGCCAGAGCCTGGTTTTAAAGGTCCATCATTGACACTGATAGAACCTACACTACTACTTCTTCCTAAGCTAGCATCAATTGCTATAATAAATGGATTAGAATAATTTATATTAATATATTTTAGATGTTCTTCTAGATTTGTAGCATGAACAGGTTTTTCTAGGGATCCAAAAATTTTTGTGTTATTTCTAAAACGGAAATCTAATAACTTTGAACCTGTCAAAGGACCCAAAGAATCTCCAGTCGATCTATCTGTTCCAATACATATTACTATTAATTCTTGATTTTGGGGATTATATCTTGTTTTTAATTTATTTCTAATAATCTTTTTAAGATGACTAATTGCTAATGGATCATCGATATGGACTCTACTTTGTTCTAATAGCTCCTGTCTGTTAAAGCTAGTAGATGCTATGTTTTTAGGATTATTATTTAATTTTTTGTAATAGTTTTCTTTATTGGAAATATTTTTATCCATTTTTATCCACCACTTTTTAATTAAAGATATAGTTTTAACTATAAACTAGCTACTTTCTTAAGATGTGGAAATCTAATCTTATTTAAACTGTAAACTTTTACCTAAATTTATTTCTTTTTCCCTTCATATAAATGATTGAGGGGGGGATAAAGTGAAGATAAGCAAAAGTTTACAGATAGCTGTAACCTATATTGGAGCGATTATTGGAGCAGGTTTTGCTTCAGGACAGGAAATATTACGGTTTTTTGTTATTTATGGTAATAACGGTTTATTAGGAATAATATTATCTGGGTTACTATTTAGTGTTTTAGGTATTTTGATTGTTCAAATCAGTTATACTTTACAAGCAAGTAATTATAAAGATTTATTTTACAGTCTTGCTGGAAGCAAATTTGGCTTTATAGCTGATTTAATCTTAACTTTATTTTTATTAGGTAGTTTAATTGTAATGTTAGCAGGTAGTAAAGAGATATTTAATCAATTTTTTAATTATAAGATAAACTTTGGAATAATCTTAACAATAATAATTATTCTTTGGTCCAACTACTATGGAGTAGAAGGTATTATGAAGCTAAATACAATCTTAATTCCACTATTAATTATTATTATAATAGCTGTACTTGGAGGGATTATAGATGATTTGGATATTACTCTCCCACATGATTATTTAGAATTAAATTGGCTAGCCTCTTCTTTTATTTATACTGGATATAATCTGATTTTAGCACTAACAGTATTAGTTCCTTTGAGTTTGGAGGTAGAAAGAGGAGAGTTGTTCTGTGGAATCTTTGGTGGGGGATTAGTTCTGGGGATGATAGCTTTTTTCCTTTATTATCTTTTATCTCAATTTTATAATGAGATAGTAAATAGTCAGATTCCTATTATAGATATCATTGCAGATTACAAATATAATCTATATTACATCTATTCAAGTACTTTATGGTTAGCGATGTTAACAACTGCTAGTTGTAATTTATATGCTTTAACTAGCAGATTAAATGACAGTTTAGAATTATCTGAGAGAAAGGTTACCTTTATTATCTTGATTTTTGTACTTCCTTTTATAAAAATGCCTTTTGCTAGGTTAGTTGAATTAATTTACCCGCAATTAGGGAAGTTAAGTTTAGGGTTATTACTATTTTTAATTTTTAGTTATTTTAGTAGTTTTAGAAGATATTCATAAATTATGAGATTTATAGTTATTTACAAAAGATAATTTAAATATTTTATTATATTATTATGAAAGAAGGAGAATTTATGGAGATTAAAAACTTAAGACCGACTTGGTTAAATATAGATTTAGATGCCATCAAATTTAATCTCAGACAGGTAAAAAAAATTATAAGCCCAGAGACAGAGATAATGGCAATTGTTAAGGCAAATGGTTATGGTCATGGGGCTAGTGAAATTGCTAAGGTATCCTTGGAAGAGGGGGTAGGCTGGTTAGGAGTAGCTACAGTACATGAAGGAGTGGAATTACGTGAAGCGGGAATAGAGGCTCCTATTTTAGTTTTAGGAACTTTATTATCTAATCAGATTGATGATATAGTTGAATATAATTTAACACCAACAGTTTACACCTATGATTTAGCTAAAAAATTATCTCAAATAGGGATAGATATAAAAATACATATTAAAATAGATACAGGGATGGGAAGGATAGGACTGATAGCTGAAGAGGCTGGAGAAGAGATACTTAAAATTGCCAATTTAGCTAATATCAAAATTGAGGGTATTTTTACTCATTTTGCTAAATCTGATGTAGATAAGGCTTATACTGCTAAGCAATTAAATAGATTTAATCAGTTAATCGATTTTTTAAAGGATAATGGTATTGAGGTTCCAATAATACATACTTCAAATAGTGCAGCTATTATCAATTGTCCTAAAGCTCATTATAAGATGGTGAGAATGGGGATAATCTTATATGGACTATATCCTGACCAGACTTTATCTAATCAAATAGAGTTAAAGTCGGCGATGAGTTGGAAGGCCAAGATTGTCCATGTAAAAGAGGTAAAGACAGGAACTGCAATTAGCTATGGATGTACTTATGTAACTAAATCTAAGACTAAGATAGCTACATTACCTGTAGGATATCATGATGGTTATTCTAGGGCTTTATCTGGTCAGGTAGAGGTTTTATTTAAAGGGCAGAGGGTTCCAGTGATTGGTAATATATGTATGGATCAGATGATGATAGATGTATCTGGAATGGAAGTAGAGGTAGGAGATGTAGTAACCCTGCTTGGGAAGGAAGGAGGAGAAGAGATTTCGGCAAATGAGCTGGCTTACAAGTTAGGAACTATAAATTATGAAGTTATTAGTAGAATTGGTTTAAGAGTACCTAGAATCTTTTATAAAGATCAAAAAATTATTGGCTTTAAGGAGGGGTGAAATTTATGGAAAATATAACTGATTTAGGAGAATTATTCAATCGGTTTCTGGCTAAAATTTTAGACCCTAATTTATTGATGAAGGTTGGGATAGGTTTATTGCAGATTGCAGGTATTTTAATAGCTGGAAAGCTAATTTTAAAATTTGGTAATTATTTAATTGATCGCTTATTTGAGGAGAAGGAAAGGCATGACAAGTATATAAAGAGACGAAATAAAACTTTACAGATTGTTTTAAAGAGTGCCTTAAGATATACCCTTTATTTTTTTGGTGGAACAATGGCACTAGATGTTTTAGGAGTACCAACTACTTCTATTATTGCAGGAGCAGGGGTAGTTGGACTAGCTGTAGGTTTTGGTGCTCAAAACCTTGTTCGTGATGTAATTACAGGTTTTTTTATCTTATTTGAAAAGCAATTTTCTATTGGTGACTATATCAAAGTAGCAGGAATAGATGGTGTGGTTCAAGAGATTGGGCTAAGGGTTACAAAGGTAAGAAATTTCGATGGAGATTTACATATTATTCCTAATGGTAAGATAGAGCAGGTCACAAATCTTAGTTCAGAAGCTAGAAGGGTAGTAATTGATGCTCCTATAGATTATGATCAAGATATTAAAGAGGCTATTGAAATCCTAAAAGAGCTATCTAATGAATTAAAAGATGAATACCCAGTAATTTATGAAGGGCCTACAGTACAAGGAGTACAAGAACTTGCAGGCTCAAGTGTTAATATCAGATTAGTGGCTATGGTAGAACCTTTAGAATCATGGCAAATAGCAAGGATTATACGCCAAAGAGTAAAAGAAAGATTTGATGAGAAGGGGATTGATATCCCTTATAATCATATGGTTATAGTGAATAAGCAGTAGTTTAGAGAGAAGATTGAGTTTGAGTATAATTAAGTATCTATTTTGGCTTAAGCTTAAGTTTAAACTTAAGCTTAAGCTATTTTTCTGTCTTGCAATTTTTCTTAATTATTTATATACTGATAGGTGACCATAATATAGTCATCCAACTTTAGAATTTAAATCTATATAAGTTGAACTAATGTTTTTCTTTAAAGAATCAAAAAGTTTTTTTTGCAACGAATTAACACAAATTACACGAATAAAAGGCAAAAAGAATAAATTAATAATTTATAATTTTCTTTGTTTTAAATTCGCTATATTCGTCGCTAAATAAGTTGAATTATTGATTTTTAATTAATGAAATTATTTAATTCAATCTATATACATAAAAGTTATGTAATGATATTTGTTTAAGCTGTTGTTTTATCTAGTTACAATTTTAGGAGGTGGCAGAATGAAGTTTTCTGTTGGTGAAGTGGTTCAATTTAGAAAGAAACACCCTTGTGGAGAGGATAGATGGGAGATTTTGCGAACAGGAATGGATTTTAGAATAAAATGTATAGAATGTGGTAGAGTGATTATGCTCCCACGTCCTAAATTTGAGAAGAGTGTTAAAAAGAAAGTTGATAATTGATAGTGTATAGTTACTAGTGAAATAAATAAATTATTTTAATATCTTGAACTTAGCTACCAACTATACACTGTAAACTAAAATAAAGGAGCTGTTTATTAGATGGGAATGAAATGTGGAATTGTTGGTTTACCTAATGTAGGAAAATCAACATTATTTAATGCAATTACAGAAGCAGGTGCTGAATCAGCAAACTATCCTTTCTGTACAATTGATCCTAATATTGGAATTGTAGAGGTGCCAGATCAAAGGTTAAATAAATTGACAGAGGTTATTGATCCAAAAAAGACAGTACCAACAGCAATTGAGTTCGTTGATATTGCTGGTTTGGTTAAAGGTGCTAGTAAGGGAGAGGGGCTAGGTAACAAGTTTTTAGGAAATATTCGAGAGGTAGATGCGATTGTTCATGTGGTAAGGTGTTTTGATGATGAGAATATTACCCATGTAGAGGGTAGTGTGGATCCTTTAAGAGATATTGAAATTATAGAATTAGAGCTTGTTTTAGCAGATTTAGAGAGTGCTACTAAGAAGAGAGATAGAACTCAAAAGATGCTTAAAACAGGAGAGAAGATTTATAAAGAGCAGATGGCTGTTTTAGATAAGTTGGTTCCAGTATTAGAAGAAGGAAATCCTGCAAGAAGTGTTGGATTATCTAATGATGAGCAAAAGTTAATTCGTGATTTGAATCTATTAACTTTAAAGCCAGTTCTTTATGCTGCTAATATAGGAGAAGATGAGATTACTCAGGAAGATAACCAATTAGTTCAAAAGGTCAGGGAGAAGGCTGCTGGAGAAGATGCTAAAGTAGTAACTATTAGTGCCCGCTTAGAAGCAGAGATTGCTGAACTTGAAGGGGAAGAAAAAGATATGTTTTTAGAAGAGCTAGGTATAAAAGAATCTGGTTTGGATAAGTTAATCAGAGCTGGATATGAATTACTTGGTCTTATCACTTACTTTACGGCTGGTGAGAAGGAAGTAAGAGCATGGACTGTTAAAAAAGGTGCTACAGCACCAGAAGCAGCTGGAGTTATCCATACTGATATGCAACGAGGGTTTATCAAGGCAGAAGTAGTCAGTTATGAAGATCTAATAGAAGCGAGTTCTTTTGCTAAAGCAAGGGAAGCTGGAACTTTAAGACTTGAAGGCAAAGACTACATTGTTGAAGATGGAGATGTATGTTACTTTAAATTCAATGTGTAATGCTCCATATAAAGTGGATAAATTCTGAGTTAATGAAGCTTAAATTCAAAGGTTTAGCATAATAAATTTATTGAAGGCTATAAACTAATAAAAAATAGTTGAAATCTAGACAAGCTAGTGTTATAATTTATTATGTTATTCCATGCTCTATACAGGGCCATTGACCAAATGGGGGGTGAAACGGATGAGAAAATATGAAACTATGTTTATTATTAAGTCTAATTTAGGCGAAGAAGCTACTGAAGCAGTAATCGAGAAGATGACTGGTGTTATTGCTAACAACGGTGGTGAAGTAGCTAATCTAGATAAAAAGGGAACTAGAGAGTTAGCTTATGAAATCAACAAAGATAAGACTGGATACTATGTACTAGTTAACTTTGCAGGTGAACCTGCAACTGTTGAAGAGTTAGAAAGAATCTTTAAGCTTGATGATAATGTCCTTCGTTACTTAATTTTAAAAGACGAATAATAACAAGGTGGTGTTTTATTTTGCTTAATAAAGTTGTTTTAATTGGTAGATTGGGAGCTGATCCAGAACTAAGATATACTCCTAATGGAACCGCAGTATGTAACTTTACTCTCGCAGTACAACGAGATTACACAAATTCCCAAGGTGAACGGGAAGTAGACTGGGTTGATATTGTTGTTTGGAGAAAGCAAGCAGAAAATTGTGCAAACCACCTAGAAAAAGGAAGACTAGTTGCTGTTGATGGAAGAATGCAGGTTCGTTATTATGAAACCAATGAGGGACAAAGAAGAAAGGTTACAGAGGTTGTAGCAAATAATGTTACCTTCTTAGACTGGGGTAATAATAATTCTAATTCTAATAGAAATGATAATACTAGTAGCAATAGTAATAGCAATAATAGTAATATACAATCTATGGAAGAAGATATAGAAGTCCCTTTCTAAAAATTTAAAAGGAGGGAAAAACAGATGGCTCGAGGAAGAAGAAAATCATGTGATTTTTGTGCCAATAAAGTAGATAAAATTGATTATAAAAGAATCAATATCCTACGTAAATATATAACAGATCGTGGTAAAATTTTACCAAGGAGAATTTCTGGTAATTGTGCAAAACATCAAAGAGAATTAACTAGTGCTATTAAGAGAGCTAGAAATATCGCTTTATTACCTTATAAAATTGACTAATAAATGGGGGGGGCAATCTATGCCTCCTTTTATTTTTACTTTGCAGGAAAAATCGGATTTAAGAAGAATTAGGTTATAGATATTGATTGGTATATTGCTTTATTAGGAGGTTCCTCATGAAGAAGTTCAACTCTATCGAGGGTTCTATAACTAAAAACTTGAAAATAATAGAATGGTTAAAGACTGAAATATTAAGTAATGTTTCCTTACTATTTAAATTAATGATTAAACAAAATGAAGCAAAGTTATTAGAAATTTTGACTAATATAATTATGTCTACATATTTATTAGCTAAGAGATTAGGATATTCTTTTGATCAATTAGACAGAAAACTGGAAAAACAATTGGAACTAAATATTAATGATAAGCATCAAATAGAGGCTTGGTATGGTGATTTAAGTGAGCTATTAGAACATCTAAAAGACAGAACTTGAGGTGGGTAAGAGTGCAAAGCAAGATAATAATAGAGAGTGTATTATTTGCGATGATAACGGTTATGTTAGTCGTTTTAGGCTTATTCTTGCCTTTTTTAGGGATTATAGCTCCTGTCCCTTTGATTATTTTGGCTGTTAGAAGAGAGAGTAAGTTTAGTATAATAGCTAGTATCTTAGCTGCTTTTATATTATTTATATTCATTGACCCTTTAATTTCTTTAGTATTTATTCTGACAATAGGATTTGTTGGGGTTGTTATGGGAGCTGCTTTTGAAGAAGGTTTTTCTTCTAGAATCATTATAGTAATTGGAATCATTACTTCTTTTATATCAATTTTATTAATTTTAGCTACATTAACTTATATATTAAATATAGATATTTTTACTGAATCAAAGAATATATTACAATTATCTTCTGAATTTTATCAACAATTTGGACTGTCAGAAGAGGGCTTGTTTAATATTGATCAAGTTATAAATCAAACTATTAATTTCTTAAAGGAGACCTATCTAGCATTTTCTTTCTGTATTGCCATAATAAATTCAGTGTTTAACTATTATTTCAGTAGTTTGACTTTAAACAAATTAGGCTATGATTATAAACCAGATTTTTCTTTTAGATCGCTTAGGTTTTCTAGAATATTAGCTATTATTTATATTATATCTATTATATTATTTAATAATATAATAGGGAAAAATATTTTTGTAATAATTACCTTCTTATTATTTATGGAAGGGCTATCTGTGCTTTATTACTATTTTCTTAAATTTAGAAATAGAAGATTAATTGCATTAATTTTGTTAACTATATTTTTCTTTACGCCAATGATTAATTATTTGAGTTTATTAATAGGTTTTTTAGATATTTGGATTGATTTTCGTAAATTACATAAAAGTTAGTCTCTTGTTATTAATAGATTATTGTCAAGGTTAAATAGTTATTATATAATAACAGATAATGGAGGGGTATTATGAAAGTCATTTTACAAAAAGATGTCAAAGGATTAGGTAAAAAAGGAGAAGTTGTAAATGCTTCTGATGGACATGCACGAAATTATCTTATTCCACGTGGTCTAGCTAAAAAAGCTAGTGAAGGAAATATTCATAATTTAAAGCAGAAGAAGAAGGCCAAGAAGAGAAGAAGAGAGAGAGAATTAGAAGAAGCAAAAGAGAAAGCTGAATCTCTAGAAGGTGAGATGTTCACATTTAAAGTCAAAGCTGGAGAGAATGGTAGATTATTTGGTTCAGTAACAACAAATGATATTGCTGATAAGATTGAGCAGGAAACTGGTCAAAAGATTGATAAACGTAAAATAGATTTAAATGATAATATTAGAACTTTAGGAACGAAAAAGGTAAGTATAAAGTTACATAAAAATGTAACTGCTAATGTAAAAGTTAAAGTGACCGAGGCCTAGTGATTTAGAAAGGGGATTCTATGCTAGATAAACGAACTCAGGATGAAAAAGGGCAGTTAGAGCATAAAATTACTGCCCTTTTTGACCTTTTATCAGAAATATATGGAACAGAGAAGCTATTATTAAAGGCAGGTAAATTAGATATATTAGATATATTAGAATCTGAAGATATTGAAGATCAATTGGTTGCTTTACAGAAAATAATTTTAGATCACCCCATGTTAGATAAAGTTCCTGATGAGTTTGAAGATAAATTAAAACTTTTAAAAGAGTTAGAAGATATTTTAGTTGATGATTTAGCGAAGAAATCAATTAAGGAAGAGCTAGAAGATAAAATCAATAAGAAACTAGAATTAAGGCATCAAGAATATATTAAAGAGATAAAAGAAGAGATTATAAAAGAAGAAAGTAAGGATGATGGTGCTGATAATCCAGCTACTTTAAAGAAATATATCGAACTTGAGTGTTTGGAAGATAAAGGGCTTAATGTCTCAGCAACTAATCTATTGAGACCAAAAACTTTAAAAGAGATTGTTGGTCAAGAGAGAGGGATTAAGGCTCTATTAGCTAAACTATCATCACCCTATCCTCAACATATTATTATTCATGGGCCGCCAGGGGTTGGAAAGACTACAGCTGCTCGTTTAGCATTAGAGATTGCTAAAGATAGAGACAAAACACCTTTTGGTGACGAGGCTAATTTTATTGAAGTTGATGCAACTACATTACGTTGGGATCCTAGAGAAGTAACAAATCCCTTATTAGGTTCTGTTCATGATCCTATCTATCAAGGTGCTAAGGGTAAATTGGCCCAAGAAGGGATTCCAGAACCAAAACTGGGACTAGTAACTAAGGCCCATGGAGGAGTATTATTTATAGATGAGATTGGAGAATTAGATCCTATATTACAGAACAAATTATTAAAGGTATTAGAGGATAAGAGGGTACATTTTGATTCATCTTATTATGATCCTGATGATGAGAATGTTCCACAATATATTAAAAAGCTATTTAAAGATGGGGCTCCAGCTGATTTTATTTTGGTAGGGGCAACTACTAGAAGTCCTCAGGATTTAAATCCTGCTTTACGCTCTAGAACTACTAGTATATTTTTTGAACCATTAACTAAGGATGATATAATTAGGATTATCGATCAGGCTGCTGATAAGTTAGATATGAAAGTAGCTAAGGGAGTTGCTGAATCTATTAGTGAATACACAATTCAAGGAAGAAGTGCTGTCAATATTTTAATAGATGCTTATAATTTAGCATTGTACTATCAAAAGGATAAGATTACTACTAAAGAGGTTTTAGAGGCTGTTAAGCTAAGTAGATTGGTTCCTATCAATAAAAAAGAGGCTAGTAATAAAAGTCAAGTAGGTAGGGTTTTAGGGTTAGGAGTTAGTGGATTTTTAGGTTCTGTATTGGAGGTAGAAGCCATTGCTTTCCCAGCTAGCAAAGAAGGTAAAGGAAGTTTACGATTTAATCAAACAGCAGGTAGTATGACCAAGGATTCTATCTTTACTGCTGCTTCTGTAATCCGTAAGGTCACTGGTAAGGAGATCAGTGATTATGATATCCATGTTAATATTATCGGGGGAGGTCAAGTAGATGGACCTTCGGCTGGGTCAGCTATCTCAGTAGCGATTATCAGTGCTTTAGAGAATATTGCTGTTCGTCAAGATATAGCAATTACTGGTGAAATTTCATTACATGGAAAGGTTAAGCCAGTTGGAGGAGTCATTGAAAAAGTTTATGGAGCATATCAAGCTGGTGTTGAGGAAGTCTTAATTCCAGTTGATAATAAAGTAGATTTAGAGGATATGAAGATTAAAGTAAGCCCAGTAGTAGATATCCAAGAAGTCTTGGATAAGATGTTGGATGGCTAGAAGGAGGTTTCATAATGGAAGAAATTGATAGAGTTCCTCCAAATAGTATAGATGCTGAAAAATCTACATTAGGGTCTATGTTGTTAGACAGGGATGCCATAGCCAAGGTAATTGAAATATTAAAACCTAAGGATTTTTATCGAGAAGCTCATACTATTATATTTAATGCAATAAATCGTCTATTTGATAAAGGAGAGCCTGTTGATTTAGTTACAGTAAGTGAGGATTTAAAAGAGACAGGACATTTAGAAGCAGTTGGAGGAGCTTCCTATATTACCTCTTTAGTTAATAGTGTTCCTACGGCAGCTAATGTGGAACATTATGCTAAGATTGTAGAAGAAAAGGCAATTTTAAGAAGATTGATTAAAACTGCTGATCAGATTGCTCAACTAGGATATAAAGGAGACCAGGAGATAGATAATATCTTAGACCAATCAGAACAGTTGGTCTTTAATCTCTCCCAAAGAAGAACCGTTCAGACCTTTGATGGAATTAAAGATATTTTAATGGATACCTTTGATAACTTAGAGAAATTATATAATAATAAAGGTGATGTAACGGGCATTGCTACTGGATTTAGGGATTTAGACAAGATGACATCAGGTCTACAACCATCAGACCTATTTATTTTAGCTGCTCGTCCTAGTATGGGAAAGACTGCATTGGCTTTAAATATAGCCCAGCATGCAGCTGTAAAAGAGAAGAAGTCTGTAGCTATCTTCTCTTTAGAGATGTCAAAATCACAGTTAGTACAGAGAATGTTGTGTTCTGAAGCGCAAGTAGATAGTCACCGTTTAAGAACAGGATTTCTAAATGAAAATGATTGGCGTAGAATCTCCCAAGGTGCTGGTCGCTTAGGGGAGTCTAAAATATTTATAGATGATACTCCAGGTATTACAGTAATGGAAATGAGAGCTAAAGCCAGACGGATTCAAGCTGAACATGGTCTAGATTTAATTTTAATTGATTACTTGCAACTAATGACTGGTGGTGCAGGCTCTGAAAGTAGGCAACAAGAGGTTTCTGATATCTCCCGTTCCTTAAAAGGTTTAGCTCGTGAACTTAGTGTTCCAGTTGTATCATTATCTCAGTTGAGTCGTGCGGTGGAACAGCGTAATGATAAACGACCTCAGCTTAGTGACTTACGTTCTAGTGGTTCTATTGAGCAGGATGCCGATGTAGTAGCTTTTATTTATCGTGATGATTATTATAATCCAGACTCTGAGCGTGCTGGAATTACAGAAATAATCATTGGTAAGCAACGTAATGGTCCAGTAGGTGTTGTTGAGTTAGCCTTCCAAAAAGAGTATACCAAGTTTGTTGATTTATCTAAAAGAGAAGAGAAATAAATTTTAAAGAGTGAAATAACCGATTATCGGTTATTTCACTCTTTTTTTATTATTATTAAGGAAATTATGCCTTTTTAGAGGGTGTGGGTAACTTATTTAAAGGGGTTAAAAAAAGTAGCAACGAATTAACGCGAATAGCACGAATTAAAATTTAAAAACTAAATTAGGTCTTAAAAAAGTTTTGACTTAAATTCGCGTAAATTAGTGAGATTCGTTGCTAAAAATTGTTTTGAATTATTTTTAAGGCTTTGAGTAGCAGACTGGGCGATAGCCCATTTTGTTCTATACAACTGGTTATAAATTAATTTAGAAATATAAAGGTTTTTATTAACTATTAAAGAATTAAATGTAATAAAGTTATTATTTTAACACAATTGATTCCACTGGTATAGATTGTTTTTAATATAAATTGATGATTGTACATAAATAAAAGGATATTATTGCTTTCTTCTAGAATATAAAGGGATTTGTCAATTAAAGTCGAAAATATTAAGGTAAGCAAGGTATTAATTTTAGCTATTGGTGGTGATAACTGTGGATAGTTTCAATAAAAAGAGCTTATATCAAGTGATGATTATCTTATTAACTCAGACCCTCTTATTATTATTTATAACAGGTTGGAATGAAGTAGAGTTATTTGGTGTTTCTTATGATAAATTATTCAATATAATCATCTTTATGGTGGTTGGTTTATCTATCTTATCGATAATTATGGTTGCAGAGTTATATAAGATGGTCGAATATGAGACTGAGTTTAAGATTCAACAGGTCAAGCTAGAAGAGAGTAAGAAGTCAATTAAGAATCTAAGAAGCCAGAAGCATGACTTTTTAAATCATCTACAGACGATCTATGGCATGGTACAGCTAGGTAAGAAAGATAAGGTTAAGGAGTATATTAGGTCTTTAAATAAAGATATCTCCAAGGTTGATTTTAAGCAGGATATTTTATCTAACTCTATTCTCGATTCAATCCTCATCTCTAAAAAGTTAGAAGCAGTTAAAGCTGGGATAAACTTTGATTGTAAGGTCGAAGTAGGTGTTGAAGAGGTTAATTTTCCTATTGACAAACTCTTTAGGGTACTATCTAATTTGATCGATAATGCTATCGATGCTGTCAAAGATTCTGGTAATAAAGAGAGTATTATTGTGAAAGGAACAGATAGAGGAGAAGAGTACTTATTATCTGTCTATAATAGTGGCTCTGTCATTGGTGGAGAGCTACAAGAGAATATCTTCAAGCCAGGCTTCTCCACCAAAGGTGAAGATAGAGGTTTTGGCTTATATATTATTAAATCATTAATCGAGGAGTTTGGTGGTGAATTGAGGCTAGAAAGTAAAAATGGTTTTGGTACAGAATTCTCATGTTATTTAAAGAAAATCAAATAAATATTAAGAGATTGGAGGATAAAATAATGAAGTTATCATTAGTTAAATATATATTTAATGGTATTCCTGAAACTATATTGCTAATCTATGTTTCCTTAGGTTTGATAGATGCTAAAATGGATATTAAGGATTATTTGAAGATAGCAATAGTAAATGTCTTTATAATATGGATTGTTAGAGATTTATTTGGCTTGTTTGGACTTCACTCTTTTATATTAATAGCTACAATAATTTTATTAATAAAATCTAGTATTGAGGTGGCTACAGAAAAGTTGATCATCTCTATGTTGATAAGCCTTATCATATTATACATTGGGGAAACTGTAACTTTTTCTATATTTTTTGATTTATTCAACATTGATATTAAAGTTATGAATCATGATTTAAAGTGGTACTTTTCATTATCTTATATCAGCAAAGTTCCTTTAGTTCTTACAGCAGTACTAATTTATAGATTTAAGTTTAGGATATTTAGTTCTAGGGTTGAGCAAAAATAAGAAGATAATAAATGTCGAAAAAACAGATAATTCAATATCTTTTGTAGAAAAAAATACCATCAAAACCATTGATTTTCATGTAATAATATGGTATTATAATGGTGTAGAAGTATTAATTTAAGATATTTTGTAATAAGCAGGGGGGGGGTTGATATGGCAGAGAGAAATGGTCTTGAAAGTATTAGTTATAGCTGTACCAATTATTTCTTTAAGGATTATGACCAAGAAGAGAAGGATATCTTAGCATTTGGCTTAATGGCTCTAATATCTACTATGACCTCCTTATTATTAATCATTATAATATCATCTTTAATTGGTGTGACTAGGTTGGCTGTTACAGCAGCCATTGTGGCTGCTATATTGAGATTATTCTCAGGTGGAATTCATGCTAAGACTTATAAGCAGTGTATTGTAACAAGTACCACTGTCTTTACTTCCTTAGGCTTAATTGCATCTTTGAATATCTTAGAGATAGAGAGTAATGCCTTTTTAATATTTAGTATCTTTATGATAATTGGCTTTATCATAATTTATCTCTATGCTCCTGCTGATGTTGAAAGTAATCCTATTAATTCTGAGATGAGAAGGATGAAATTAAAAAGAGAGTCACTAATAATCTTCTTATTAATAATTTTGGTATCATATATATATATAGTCTTGAAAGAAGGTTCTAATCAGCTTATTACAGCAGTTTTATTGGGATTGGCTTGGCAGTTGTTTACACTAACTCCTGTAGCGTATTATCTCTTAGAGTTAGTATATAAAAAGAGGAGGGATACAGATGAAGACTAAAAAGATTGCTGCTAAAGTATTAAAAGGAATTGCAAGAAAGAGTTCTAAATCTGCTAGTATGATGTTTATCTATCAACCAGAAGTACCAGAGGCTTTGAAAGAAGAGAAGTAATCATAAAACAAAGGCTTGTCCATTTGGACAAGCCTTTGTTTTTGCTTATATAAATATTAGAATAAGTAAGAAAGTGAGATTCCAAGGCGGAAGCCATCCATTTTTGATTCATATTTTCCAAAATATCCAGGATAATCTTCATCATAATCTACCAGGTTATTAGGGTCATATTTTCCTGTTTCTCGATTATAAGCAGGAGCTTTGGTTACTTCTAATCTAGCTATTCGATAGGTCAAATCACTATTTAATAGGAGATTCTTTGTAATATGGTAGGTCAGTTCTCCTCCTAAAAGAGCCCCCTCTCCTTTAGACTTGGCAGTGGTAGAGGAGCGCATGGTTTGACCATTATATTTGAAGGTATCTTTTTGTGTTATGTAGTATTGTAGTACTCCTGCTTTAAGCTTAAATATTCGATTAATAGAATAGACTACTCCTAGATAAGGTCCATATAATTTTTGTGTAGTTATTTCTCGGTTTACATTAAAATCAAGTGTATTAACAGTTTCTTGGGGGCAGGCTCCATCATAAGTGCTATCAGCTCTATCAAAGCCACCTTCAACTCCCCATTTATTATTGAACCAGTAAATTAGCCCCAAATAATAGCCTTTACCTTCTTTAGCTTGGTCTTTAAAGTTTTCTTCTGTTTCTTTATCTGTATAAATAGGGATTTCTTTTCCATTAACATATTGCTTTAAATCAAAGGTGTTATAAGTCAATTTTCCTACTATCTCAATATCTTGGGCAAAGATACCCTGAGATATGAACAACAGAGTCATAAATAGAAATAAAATTAGTGGTTTTTTCATTATTCTCCTCCTTTAAATTGACATTAAAATTTATTTTTTGATAAAAAGTGATATCTAAGTAATAATTATACATTATTACTTAAAAATCCTTTTTTTCAATTGTTTAAATGTAGGAGATAGATTTGTAGTAAGATGAGGGTTAATAAAGAAGTAGAATCTTTTGAGTTAATATTACAGTTATTCTGAATTGATGGGCATAATTTTAAGGTTATCAATGAATATTAATTGTATATTGCTAATTAATATTCTAGAAAATTACTTCATCACACTAAAATAATAAAATATACGAATATTCATAATACAATAATCATTAAAATTCGACTTATCGTTGACTTTTATTTAATAGTTTGCTATCATATTAATGTTGAATAATAATTTACTAACATTGAATTTTGGTTGTTAATTATTTTTTATAAATTATTAGATTTTTTGAATTTTATAAATGATAGTTAGTAACTAAAGTTGTGGATAAAGCAATGTTAAAATTAATTGCTAGGAGGATAGATAAATGATAAGTAGATATACCTTACCAAAAATGCAAAAGATTTGGAATGAAGAGAATAAATTTAGTAAATGGTTAGATATTGAGATAGCAGTCTGTGAAGCTTTAACAGAGACTGGAGAGATTCCTCAAAGTGATATGGAGAAGATTAAAGAGAATGCATCTTTTAGTGTAGATAGAATTAAAGAGATAGAAAAAGAGACTCGCCATGATATCTTAGCTTTCTTAACAGCAGTTGCAGAGAGTTTAGGAGAGGAGTCAAAGTATATACATATGGGGTTGACCTCTTCTGATGTTAAAGATACTGCAAGGGCTTTGCAGATGAAAGAGAGTTTGGAGTTGATCTTAGATGATTTGCAGGAAGTAAATCAAGTTTTAGCTAGACAAGCTAAAAAGTATAAGATGCGGGTTATGATTGGACGGACTCATGGAGTTCATGCGGAACCGGTAACCTTAGGATTGAAATTAGCTAATTGGTACTCTGAAGTTAATCGTCATATTGAACGGGTAGAGCAATTATTAGAGAGAATTAGTGTCGGAAAGATATCTGGAGCAGTAGGAACTTTTGCTAATATTAGTCCAGAGGTAGAGGAGTTGGCTTGTGAAAAATTAGGAATAAAGGCTGCTGCTATCTCTTCTCAGATTTTGCAAAGAGATCGCCATGCTGAATATCTTAGTGTATTAGCTATTATTGCTAGTTCTTTGGACAAGTTTGCTACGGAGATTCGTAATTTACAGAGAACAGATATTTTAGAGATTGAAGAGAGTTTTAAAAAAGGTCAAAAAGGTTCTTCAGCAATGCCTCATAAGAAGAATCCAATTACCTGTGAAAGAATCTCAGGATTATCTAGAGTAGTTAAAGCAAATGCTAATGTTGGATTTGATAATGTAAACCTATGGCATGAACGGGATTTGACCCACTCTTCCCCTGAAAGGGTAGTTTTAGCTGATAGTAGTACTTTAATTGATTATATGTTAAATAAATTTACTGATGTAGTCGATAATTTAGCTGTATATGAAGAGAATATGGACGCGAATCTAGCTAAGACTAAGGGGCTTATCTTCTCACAGAAAGTAATGCTTTCTTTAGTAGATAAAGGATTATTAAGAGATGATGCTTATGCTATCGTACAACGTAATGCTCTTGAAGCTTGGAATAGCGAGAAGACCTTTAAAGAATTATTATTGGCTGATAGAGAACTAATAGAGCATATGAAAGAAGAAGAGGTAGAGCAGATATTTGATTATTCTTATCATTTAAAGAATATAGATGTGATTTATCAGAGACTTGGACTTAAGTAGTTAAAAGTTGACAGTTGATAGTTTACAGTTAAAACATTTTAAAAATTATTGACTTATAATCTTATTTAATTGAATTTATTTATAGATGATTTAGTTAGTATATTTTTACTTAAACTACTGTCAACTGTACACTGTATACTGTAAACTTATTTAGAGGGGGCTTGTTAAATGTCAACTATAGTTGTAGTAGGTACTCAATGGGGAGATGAAGGAAAAGGTAAGATAACAGATATGATTGGTAAAGAGGCTGATTTAGTAGTCCGTTATCAAGGGGGTAATAATGCTGGTCATACTGTTGTAGTAGGTGAGAAAGAATATAAGCTACATTTAATTCCTTCTGGGATTTTATATGATGATACTAAATGTGTAATTGGTAATGGTGTAGTAGTAGATCCTAAGGTATTAATTGAGGAATTAGAGTATTTGGCTGAAAAGGGAGTAGAGGTTAATAACCTATACATCAGCTCTAAAGCTCATATCATTATGCCATATCATAGAGTATTAGATAAGGCCGAAGAGATGAGAAAGGGTAACAGTAAGATTGGAACAACTGGTAAAGGGATAGGACCAGTATATATGGATAAAATCGGAAGATCGGGTATTAGAATGGAAGATTTATTCGATGCTGATATGTTCAAAACAAAGGTTGAAGAAGCTGTTGAGTTGAAGAATTTAATTTTAGATAAAGTATATGGATTAGAGACTTTTGAGGCTAGTGAGATAGTTGAAGAGTATTTGGGGTATGCTGAAAGAATTAAAGAGTATATTACAGATACTTCATTATTAATTAATCAAGAGATAGAAAAGGGTAATAATATCTTATTCGAAGGTGCTCAAGGAACACTGTTAGATATCGATCATGGAACTTATCCTTTTGTAACTTCATCTAACCCAACAACTGGTGGTGTTTGTAGTGGTACAGGAGTAGGACCTACTAAGATACAAGAGGTATTAGGGATAGTTAAGGCTTATACTACTCGTGTAGGTGAAGGGCCATTTCCTGCAGAATTAACAGGTGAGATGGGTGAATATTTAAGAAAGGTAGGCCATGAATTCGGTACAACTACTGGACGAGCTCGTCGTTGTGGTTGGTTTGATGCTGTAATTGTAAAATATGCTGCTCGAATTAATGGATTGACTAGTCTAGCAATTACTAAATTAGATGTGTTAGATGAATTAGAGGAGATTAAAGTCTGTACTGGTTATGAGTATCAAGGTGAGATTATTACAGAATTTCCAACTAAAGAAGAAATCTTGAAAGAATGTAAGCCAGTATATGAAACCTTACCTGGATGGCAGTCTAAAACAAGTGATATCGCAGATTATAATAAGTTACCTGAAAATGCTAAGAAGTATTTAGAGCGTATATCAGAATTAACGAAAACTAAAATTTCTATTATATCTATAGGACCTAAGAGAAACCAGACAATAGTATTAGATGAGTTATTAGAAAATAACTAATTAAATTGATATTTATTAATTAATCGGATATAATAAAAGTATGAAAAGAATATAAAATGATTATACAACTGGCGGAAAGCATGGAATTAACCATGGGGGAGTATAATCTATTTTAAAATCGCCCGTCTGGATAATGAGTTATTAGTCATTATTCAGACGGGCTTATTTTTTGTTAAAATTTCTTCAATTAGAACCTTGATAACTTGATAAATAAATAACATTTAAACTCTGATTAAAATTGTTGTTTGAGTTTGAATTGCGTGAAAATTTTATGTTTTCACTAAAAAATTAATTTAATTGACTATAAAAATTGCTTATGTTATTATTTAAGCGAGATAAATAGTTATCATTACTAAAAAAGAAGAATAAATTTTTAACAAATTTCTATATTTAAGAGATAGGTGTGATATAATTCACATTTTATTTATTAGAAGTATGTTAGTATAAAGTATAATGGTTTTGATAAAGAGTTTTATTCTTAATAATTATTGAATCAATTGAAATTATAATCATGATATGTTATAATTTGTTCGTAACGATAATTATTATCATTTCAATTATATAAGAATATAAGATGAAGGGGGATTACAACAATGTCTAATTTTAAAAATGGTAAATGGCAACAGGAGATTGATGTTAGGGATTTTGTTCAAAAAAATTATAAAGCCTATGAAGGTGATGATTCTTTTTTAGCAGGTCCAACAGAAAGAACTACAAAGGTTTGGGAAAAATGTTCCGAATTGATCTGGAAAGAGATTGAAAATGGTGGAGTTTTAGACGTTGATGTTGATACAGTAGCTGATATTAATGCTTATGATGCAGGATATATAGATAAAGATTTAGAGAAGGTTGTTGGATTACAAACTGATGCTCCTTTAAAGAGAACTTTAAATGTTTATGGTGGAATTAGAATGGCCAATCAAGCTGCTGAGGCTTATGGTTATGAAGTAAACGATAAAATCAAGGAAATCTTTACTACTTATAGAAAGACTCACAATGATGGTGTATTTGATGTATATAACCCTCAATTAAGAGAAATTCGTCGCTCTGGTGTAATTACTGGTTTACCAGATGCTTATGGGCGTGGAAGAATTATCGGTGACTATAGAAGAGTAGCTTTATATGGAATTGACAAGTTAATTGAAGCTAAGCAAGAGGATAAAGCTCATTTAACTGGACCAATGACTGAAGAAGTTATCCGTTTAAGAGAAGAGATATCTGATCAAATCAGAGCTTTAAAGAAATTAAAAGGATTAGGAGAGACTTATGGATTGGAATTAGGTCGTCCAGCTGAGAATGCTTATGAAGCTATCCAATGGACTTATATGGGATATTTAGCAGCTATCCAAGAGAATAACGGTGCTGCAATGTCCTTAGGTAGAGTCTCTGAATTCTTCGATATTTATATTGAAAATGATATTGCAGAAGGTAAATTGACAGAAGAAGAAGCTCAAGAGTTAGTTGATGATTTTGTGGTTAAATTAAGATTAGCTCGCCAATTAAGAACACCAGGTTATAATGATTTATTCAGTGGAGACCCACTTTGGGTAACTTTAGTAATTGGTGGAATGGGTATCGATGGTCGTCCATTAGTAACTAAAACAAGCTTTAGAATTTTAAATACATTATATAATTTAGGGCCAGCTCCAGAACCAAACTTAACAGTGCTATGGTCTGAAAGAATGCCAGAAGGATTTAAGAAATTCTGTGCCAAAGTATCTAAAGATACAAGCTCTGTTCAATATGAGAATGATTGTATCATGAGACCTAATTTTGGTGATGACTACGGTATTGCATGTTGTGTATCTGCAATGGATTCTGGTAAAGAGATTCAGTATTTTGGAGCTAGATGTAATTTACCTAAAACATTACTTTATGCCTTAAACGGTGGACGCGATGAGAAGAGTGGTGTACAGGTAGGACCAGAATTTACTCCGTATACTGGAGAAATTTTAGAATTTAATAAAGTAATGGATCAATTTGATAGATTCTTAGATTGGTTAACAGAACAATATGTAGATGCTTTAAATATCATTCACTATATGCATGACAAGTACGCTTATGAAGCTGTACAGATGGCATTACATGATAGTGAAGTAGGAAGAATTATGGGCTTTGGTGTAGCAGGATTATCAATTATTGCTGACTCTTTAAGTGCCATTAAATACGCTAAAGTTAAACCTATTAGAAATGAAGAAGGAATTATTGTTGACTTTGAAATTGAAGGGGACTTCCCTAAATACGGTAATGATGATGACCGTGTAGATGAGTTAGCTGTAGAGGTTGTTAAGAGATTTATGACTAAGTTACAGAAGCATAAGTTATATAGAGATGCAAAACATTCAATGTCTGTCTTAACAATTACATCTAATGTAGTTTATGGTAAGAAGACAGGTGCTACTCCTGATGGTCGTAAAGCAGGAGAGCCATTTGCTCCAGGTGCAAACCCAATGCATGGACGTGACACTTCTGGTGCAGTTGCATCCTTGAATTCTGTAGCTAAGATACCATATGATTATTGTCAAGATGGTATTTCTAATACCTTCTCAATCGTTCCTAAAGCATTAGGTTCTAATGAAGAAGAACAAGTTAACAACTTAGTATCTATCTTAGATGGATACTTTGATCAAGATGCTCATCACTTGAATGTTAACGTGTTACAGCGTGAAACATTATTAGATGCAGTAGATCACCCAGAGAAATACCCACAATTAACTATTAGAGTTTCTGGATATGCTGTAAACTTTATCAGATTAACTCGTGTGAGCTATGAGTGTGAGTGTGTGTAAAACTTCTTTTTATTAGGGTTTACTCACACTCACACACCCACTCACGCTAATTTTAAAAGTGTCGCAATATCCCCATATATTGTGACATTAAGCTTTGAGCTAAAAATCAGATAATTATAGAAAGAGGGGGATTACAATGGCAAAAGGCTTTATTCATTCAGTTGAAAGTTTAGGAACTCAAGATGGTCCTGGAATTAGGTATGTTGTTTTTACTCAAGGCTGTCCTCTTAGATGTAAATACTGCCATAATCCAGATACTTGGTGTATGACCGATGGTCAAAAGATAGAAGTAGAGGAGTTAATGAACAAAATATTAAGATGTAAGCCTTTTATTAGCAGATCTAAGGGTGGGATAACTATTTCAGGTGGTGAGCCAACTCTACAAATAGATTTTGTTTTAGAATTATTAAAGAGATGTAAAGAGGAAGAGATTCACACTGCCTTAGATACTTCTGGATATGTTGATAAGGATAAATTTGAGAAGTTATTGCCCTATACTGATCTAGTCTTGCTTGATATTAAGCATATAGATGATATTGAACATCAGGAGTTAACAGGTGTTAGCAATCAGAAGATTTTAGAGATTTTAAACTTATTAGAGGAGAAGGGGAAGAGCTTTTGGGTTAGACATGTAGTTGTACCTGGAATCAATGATAAGGTGGAGTATATAAAGAAGTTAAGTAAATTATTAGTAACATTAGATAATCTAGAAAAGGTTGAGTTAATTCCTTATCATCAATTGGGAGTTCATAAGTGGGAGACAATCGGACTAGATTATGAATTAAAGGATGTTGAACCACCTAGCAAAGAGAAGATGGAAGAGTTTAAAGAGATATTTATTGAGAAAGGAATCGATACTGTAGTTAAATAGATATATATTGAATACCGCTATGTTAACATAGTCATCCAACTTTAGAATGAAACAATAGAAAGATAGTGTGACACTTTTGTGTCGAGTGTGAGCTATGAGTGTGAGTGTGTGTAAAACTTCTTTTTATTGGGGTTTACACACACACCCACTCACGCTAATTTTAAAAATGTCGCAATATTCCCATTAAATTACACTTTGGATTTGGAGATCCATAAGGCAGCCTATTTGGTTGCTTTATTTTTTACTATCTGCCTATTTTGAATATTAAATCAGTATTAGTATTATACTAAAGTAAAATAGCTAATTAGGAGTGGCGAGAATGAAGATAAGAAAAGTGCTGTTATTATTAATGATAAGTCTAGTTTTCATTCAATTGGCAGGGTGTAGTGGGAAAGAAGAAGAGAATAAGCAGAGTAAGAGTAGTGGAAATCATCCTCCAAATTCTTTGACAGATATCAGTATGAGTGTTGAAAAGATTATCACTAAGCTAGAAGAAGGTTATGAGAAGGTACAAGAAGAGAAGAAATCAAAAGATAAAGAGAGCAAATCTAATCAAGATAACTCTCAGAATAAGAGTTCTAAAAAGGATGAATCAAAGGTTAATCAAGGCTCGAGTAATAATGAAAGAAAGATGAAGGATTTAGAGAAGACTTTAACTGAAAGTTGGGAGAAGGTTAATCAAGAGATTAAAAGCTTACATCAAAATTGGAATAGTTATGAGAGCAAAGAGTTAATAGATAAGCAGAAGATAAATTCTATAGAAGGAGAATTGAATGATTTAACAGAGATATCAAATAATGAAAAATTACTCGCTACTCTATTACAGATAAATCAATTTAATCTGCAAATAGCAGAATTATATAGTAATTATGATGCAAAGATTAAAACTCTTTTAAAGAAAGTAGAGGCTTATACTAGAGATATAATGTATCTAAATTTTCTTGCTGATACTAAGAATAATAATTTCAAACAATTAGAAGATATAAATAAAGTTAAGGAGATACTCCCTCAGATAGAGCTCAAATTTGAAAAAGATCAGAAGATGAAAAGTAAGGTTAAAGAACTGATTAAAGCAGTGGAAGATTTAGAGCAAGCAGTTAAGGAGCAATCAAAAGAGGTTATAAAGGTTAAGGGAGAATTGATTTTACAAAAAGTGAAAGAATTAGATGAAGCTAAATAGAGTTGTAGATTAAAGGCAGACTAGTCTGCCTTTATTAATATATTTAAAATGTTGATATTATTACTTATGTTAGTGTTCAATATATTGATACTATGTCAAGAAGTTAGGAAAATATATAACAGATAGCTATAGAATTATATTTTTATTATAAATCAGGAATTTTCACTCCTTTTATATAATATAAATTCAAAGTAAGAAATGAGTTAGTATGTTTAAATTCTTTTTAGAGACTAAAGATGGAGAGGAGAGTGTAATATGAGTCAGTATATATCTAAAGTAATCGAGAAAGTAATAGATAGAAATCCTAATGAGCCAGAATTTCATCAAGCAGTAGAAGAAGTATTAGAATCTTTAGAAGTAGTTTTTGAGAAGTATCCTGAATACAAAGAGGTCGGTGTTTTAGAGAGAATTGTTGAACCAGAAAGACAAATTATATTTAGAGTACCATGGGTAGATGATAATGGAGATGTTCAAGTTAATCGTGGATTTAGAATTGAATTTAATAGTGCGATTGGACCATATAAAGGTGGTTTAAGGTTTCATCCATCAGTATATATTGGAATTATTAAATTTTTAGGATTTGAACAAATTTTTAAAAATGCCTTAACTGGTCGACCAATTGGTGGAGGAAAAGGTGGTAGTGATTTTAACCCAAAAGGTAAATCAGATGGTGAAGTTATGAGATTTTGCCAAAGTTTTATGACAGAGCTTTATCGTCATATTGGAGCAAGTACTGATGTTCCTGCTGGAGATATAGGTGTTGGCGGGCGTGAAATTGGCTATATGTTTGGGCAATATAAGAGAATTAAGAATGCTTTTGATGCAGGAGTATTGACTGGAAAAGGTTTGAACTGGGGGGGAAGTCTTGTTAGAACAGAGGCTACGGGGTATGGACTGGTTTATATAGTAGAAGAGTTATTAAGGGATAGGGGAGATGATTTTGAAGATAAGAGAGTTGTAATTTCTGGCTCTGGTAATGTGGCTATCTATGCAGTAGAGAAGGTACAGCAGTTGGGTGGAAATGTAGTAGCTGTGAGTGATTCAGACGGATATATATACGACCCAGAAGGAATAAAGCTTGAAACAGTAAAGAGAATTAAAGAGGTAGAGAGAGGTAGAATTAAAGAATATGTTAAAACACATTCTTCAGCTGAATTTATAGCAGATAGTTCTAGAATTTGGACAGTTGATTGTGATATTGCTTTACCATGTGCTACTCAGAATGAATTGGATGAAGAAGCAGCCCAGAAACTTGTAGAAAATGGTGTAATAGCTGTAGGAGAAGGTGCTAATATGCCCTGTACTCCAGAAGCTATTAAAATATTCCAAAATAGTCATGTTGGATATATTCCAGGAAAGGCAGCTAATGCTGGTGGAGTTGCTACCTCAGCTCTTGAAATGACCCAAAATAGAATGTGGGAATCGTGGAGTTTTGAGAAAGTTGATAAACAACTAAAGAATATTATGATTAATATTTATAAAACTGTAAGTGAAATCGCTAAAGAGTATGGTAAAGAAGGAGATCTAGTAGCAGGGGCTAATATTGCAGGATTCTTAAAGGTTGCCAATTCTATGATAGATCAAGGTATTGTATAAAAGATAAGTACAAGTAATTATTGCTTGAGATAACAGCCAATTATTGGCTGTTTTTTAACTGTTAGTATATATAATTTATTAGATTTTGTGTTTATTGAACTTTAATAATTGGAAATATTTATTGAAGGTTTATTATCTTTTTGTTATAATATAATTTAATTGGAATAAAAAACATTTTATAGAAATGTATACACTAAACTTAATTAAAGGAAGGGAATTATGAAAAAAAAAATTAGTAGAATTTTTTGTTGTATTGTATTTGTTGTAGTGATTTTAAGTAATAATATATATTCTAAAGGAGTCAAAAATGATATTGTTAATGATAATTCTGTAGTTTATCCATATTACCGTCCTATGACTTCTGGTTTTATCAATTTTTATCAAGAATATATTAGCCCTGCTAATCAAGCTACTTGTCCCATGTATCCTACTGATTCACGATATGCGAAAGGAGTATTTAGAGAATATAATCCACTAGTAGCTATATTAAAAACATCTGATAGATTAATAAGGTGTGGGAATGATTTAACTAATTATGATACTGTAAATATCAATGGATTTACAAGATATGCTGATCCAGTTAGTTATGATAGTAGTGTTAAAACTATTTTAAGCTCTAATAGTAAACAAGAATTAAGTATGGAAGATATAAAAGATTATAAAGATATTAGTGCTAAACTCCTATATGAATTTGCCAAGGAATTAGAGGTTAGCCAAGAGTATGAAAGAGCAATTATAGAATATAAAAGGTTATTATCCTATTATCCTCAAAGTCAATATAGAATTAATGCATTAAAGTCTATTTTTAATATATTTTACCAACAAGAGAAATATATAGAGGCAATTTCTTTTGGTAAAAAAATCATTAAAGAGAATGATTCTTCAGCAGATAATTTAGATATTAAATTTTTAATAGGTGCTTCTTACTTTAGAATTGCTAATTTTACATTAGCTAGGAATTATTTTAAAGAGTTGGAATCAGGGAGCAACTTAGAGCTAAAATATAAAGCTTATTTACTGGATGGTTTATCTTTCGCCCAACAGGAAAGGTGGGATGAAGCAAAATCTAAATTTAGTAAAGTTGATTCTTCTTCAAAATTATATAGTATAGCTCAAAAATCAATGTACCTAGCTGATAATGGAAAGTACTTAAAATATAAGAATCCGCAACTTGCAGGTGTTTTAGGAGTTATCCCAGGTTTAGGCTACTGGTATAGTGGTTATAAAAAAAGTGCTATGTCAGCTTTTGTTCTTAATAGTTTATTTATATTAAGTGCTGCAAAATCATTTGAAAACAATAATGATCAATTAGGAGTTTTACTTGGTGCATTTGGTTTGAGTTTTTATGCTGGTAACATTTATGGTTCTGTTCAAACTGCAGAAAGAACTAATAAGAAAATTAAAAGGGATTATTTATTAAATTTTAAGTTTAATTTTAAATATTGATTTAATTTTAAAATCAATTCTTTATTTATATAAAATCAATATTATCTAAATTGCAATAATAAATTGAACTAATCTCAAACTGTAATAATATGGATGTCTAGTTATATATGATATCTCTTAACTGATCTTCAAAGGATTCATC